>JAOUET010000076.1 GCA_029858605.1 Coriobacteriia bacterium
CGCGCTTCGAGTCTGATATCCACTCAATCGAAACCCGTTTTCGGCCCAACCGAGACTTGGAGCTGGCCATTGCAGCCGTGACTCGTGGTTGGAACGCACTCGATCTGCGCGGTGACTTCGTTGGAACTGGTTCCCGCCACAACGATGTCGTTGGCGCCATCGGCATGAACGCGGTACACAGGCCGAGCCCCTGGCCACGCAAAGCGGGACACCGGATGCATCGTGATGGAGCCCACGGGACACACCTCCCGCGGTGAGTGTTCCAACGAACCGGCGGGACCTAACCGTGAGTTCCGAGATGGGCAACTAGCCGAGAAGACGGCGAAGAGCACCTCCGAGAGACTGTGCTTTGCGAATGCGTGCCCAATCCTCCTCGGAGACGGCCTTTCGCTGCTCGGAGTTCTCGATCTCGTCCTTGTGCTCGGTCATCATGCGCTGCACCCAGCCCATCGTCTGATCGACGATGCCGGCGTATCGCGTGAGCGGTGCGCGAGCGCGTGACATCTCGACACGACCAGCTGCAAGCTCTCCGAGCAGCCTGTCGGCGTCCTCGACCTCGGCATGCAACTCCGAAAGGGTCATGCCGATGCCTCTGCGGATGAATGCGTTCGCGATACCGCGTTGTGCACGACCTGCGCTCTGCAGACGCTGCAGGCCGTCTCCCAGGAGCACCTTGAATGCCGCGTTGCACTCGACGGCCTCGGACAGAGTCCCAGTCGTCACATCATGGGTTGGATTCGACATCGGACGATTTCCCCAGAGGTGTCACATGTGTTGCGGCGCACGAGTCAACAAGAACATACCCGGCAAGGATCTAGCGTACCGCGGGCGCGTCGCCCGACTGGCATCACTCGTCAGCCACGCGTTCCCTTGACGATGCCAAGATCGTTCGAGTCCATTCCGTTGGGCCCCTTTGATCTGGCCGACTCATCTGCGCGGGCGACAAGGGTTTCGATGTCTTCGCCGTCCGCCGGGAAGAGCGCCGCCCCGACACTCACCGTGAGAGAGATCCGCTGATTGCGGAAGAAGACCTTGTCTGCAAGCAACCTTCGCGCGCGACGCACGAGTTCCCGAAGCTCGCCGACGTCTCGCACGCGCGCGAGCACCACGAACTCGGCACCGCCCACTCGAGCCACAGTGTCTTCGCTTCTGAACAGCGTGACGAGCCGTGCCGCCACAAAGCGCAGCGCCTCGTCACCGGCTTCTCTCCCGCCGCTCTCGTTGATCGACTTGAGCTCGTCTACATCAACGTAGATGACGGCCTCGCACTCGCCGCGCCCCTGCGCACGCGCGAAAGTGAGCGCGGCTCGGTCGCACAGGGCCGGCCAGTTCGCCAGGCCGGTGAGCGTGTCCGAGAACGCAAGCCTCCTCACCGCGGCTTCCGATTCTCGGCGCTCGGTAACATCGCGAGCGACATCGACAACGAGGTTCCTGTCCCCTAGCGAGACTCGCGCGAGCCGCGATTCCAGAGGCGCGGGTGTGCCGTCCGCACGCGTCCCATCGGTCTCGAAGACCGCGCTTGAACCGTCCTGCACGCTCTGTAGGTGAACCGCAAAGGTCTCGAGATCCTCTTGCGGGATGAGCGAGCGAACGCTCTCGCCAACCAAATCGCCACGCCCCTTGCCACGGCACGAACATGCGGCCGCGTTCGCATAGATGATCGTTCCGTCCATTCGGTACGCGAGCACTGCATCATCCGCGTGGTCGAGAAGCACCGAGTAGAACTCTAGTTCCTCATCGAGGCGCTTGCTGTCCGATACATCGATTCCGGCGCTCCTGATTCCCACGCAGCGTCCCGCCTCGTCACGAAGCACGCGCAGGTGCCAAACGACCGCGCACTGCGATCCTTCGGCCGTTGTGACCGTGTACTCCATGTATTCGTCGTCACCCTCAGGCGACTCGAGAAGGTACTCGTAGCCGCGGCGAACGCCATCTCGGATGTTCTCGGCCACGAAGGACTCGAACCAGTTCCGGCCCGCGATGTCGCCTCCTGAGTTCGACAAGAGTGCCCTCGCCTCGTCGTTCGCTTCGACGACAGTGCCCCCCGTGTCCAGCACTACGATGGCGGCACCTACGTGATCCAGGAATGACCCCGAGCGCCGACGCTCTTCCAGCAGTTCCAGGCGCGTGTTCTTCAAGGACACGAACACGGCCCTGATGCCGATGACGCCGATGACCAGCAGCACGGAGACTACGAATGCAGTCAGCGCCTCCACGACGTCCGCATTGTCGCCGACCGCGTGGATGCGTCGCCATGCTTGCAGTATGAGGGCAACACACAGGACGATCCACGATGCCCGTTTGCCAGACAGAGGGATGAGATAGAGGGCCAGTACCGCCGCGATGATCTGCAAGATCGCGGCAAGGTATAGAGACAACCGGACGACCGCGTCTGCGTCCATCGGCAAACCCCCTACCCGCCCAGTAGAACCACTCCCCCTTGGTTCGTACGCGCGAATCCAGCGTACACCCCACCACGACGGATGCACAAACGGGAGGCTCGACCGCTCGCCAACCCTGGCGCACGATCAACCTCGAAATCTCCCTTCTCGTTTGTCTAGGAGGCCCGCCACGGGGTACACTAATGACTGACAATCAGTCATTAGTGTACCCGCAGTGTAGCTGCGGGACGCGCAGAGGGGGGGCCGGCATTGAAGCTTGTAGAACTCATCCCCAAGAACGTCTTGCGACACAAGACCCGCACCCTACTCACGCTTCTCGGCATCAGCATCGGCATCGCAACCATCCTCGCACTCGGCGCGGTGGCTGACGGATTGAAGGAGTCCTTCGGTGGCATGATCGCATCGGGCGAGGCCGACTTCATCGTTACCCAGGCCGGTGCCTCGGACATGATCGTCAGCAGCGTGGACGAGGAACGCGTCGCTGACCTCGAGCGTGTGGATGGCATTGGCAGCGCTCACGGAGCAGCCTTTGCGGTAACGCGCTACGAAGACAACCCCTACTTCTTTGTGCTCGGTCTCACGCGCGAGGCAGCCGAAGCTGGCGGATTCTCGCTCGTTGAGGGTCGCCAGTCCGCGGCGGCGAACGAGGCCCTCGTGGGCAAGCTCGCCGCGGAAGCGACCGGCAAGAGACCGGGCGACAGCATCGACTTGTTCGGTGAGAGCTTCGAGATCGTGGGTCAGTTCGAAACCGGCGAGCAGATGCAGGACAGTGCCGTGGTGCTGCAGACTCGCACGCTTCAGCGACTGAACGATACCGACGGCAACCTCACGATGATCTTCATCGACGCAGAAGACGACGCCGATATCGAGGAGCTCACGGCGCGTATAGACAAGGACTTCGAAGGCGAGCTCGTCACCATCAAGAATGCCGCCGAAATGGGCCGTGTCGACCAAGGCGCCGAAATACTCGACGCCGCAAGTTGGATGATTTCCGCACTCGCTATCCTTATCGGCGGCATCGGCGTGATGAACACGATGATCGTCAGCGTCTTCGATCGAACGCGCGAGATCGGCGTGCTCAAGGCGGTTGGCTGGCGTCGCCGCACGGTCATGACGATGATACTCGGCGAGGCCGTGCTCATCGGGCTGGCCGCCATCGTGGTCGGCTCGGGACTGGCGATGTTGGTGCTCGTCCCGTTGTCGAACGTGGACGTGGTCAAGTCGTTCCTGATGCCCGCCTACTCGGTGGGACTGTGGGTCCGCGCTGCTGTCGTGGCGATCCTCGTCGCGGTTGTGGGGGGCATGTATCCCGCTTGGCACGCCGCGAACCTGTCCCCGGTCGAAGCGCTCAGGTACGAGTAGACTGCCGCACGCGCGACAACACGGCCTGCGGTCGTGAAAGGAGAAACCGATGGCCATCATCGAAGCATACGACCTGATGAAGCACTACGACGACGGCGCAATCAAGGCGCTAGACGGAGTCGACCTGAGCATCGAGGAGGGCGAGTTCGTCGCCATCATCGGCCCAAGCGGCTCCGGCAAGTCGACACTGCTCCACATGCTCGGAGCGCTCGACTCGCCCACATCGGGGCGTATCCTCATCGACGGAGTCGACCTTGCCGCGGAGCGAGACCTCGCCGGCTTCCGGCGCCGCACCGTCGGTTTCGTCTTCCAGCTCCACAATCTCATCCCGACGCTCACGGCTGAAGAGAACGTCGAGATCCCGCTGGTCGAGTCCCGCCTCAAGCGATTGGAGCGGCGTTCGCGCGCGAAGGAACTCCTCAGCCGCGTAGGTCTGGGCAAGCGTCTTGACAATCTGCCGACGAAGCTTTCCGGTGGCGAGCGCCAGCGTGTCGCCATCGCAAGAGCGCTCGTGAACGGTCCTCGCATTCTCATCGCCGACGAGCCCACGGGCGCCGTGGACTCCGAGAACTCCGTGCGAATAATGGAACTCCTCAAGGAGATCAACCGCTCCACGGGCATGACACTCCTGGTCGTGACGCACGATCCGGAGGTTGCAGAGCGAGCGGATCGCATCATCCGAATGCTCGACGGACACGTTGTGGAACGAGAGGCGGCCGCATGAGCGCCGCGCGCCGAAAGAAACCCGAGGTAAGGCGAGCCGAGTTGATCGCGGCGGCGGTTGACTGCTTTCGGGAGAAGGGTGTGGAGAGGACTTCCGTGAGCGACATCGTGGCGCGAGCAGGCGTCGCCCAAGGAACTTTCTACTTGTACTTCAAGAGCAAGGATGAGGCGATAGCTGCCGTGGTTGAGTCCGCACTCGACGGAATCATCGAGCGACTGGAGAGTGCCGTCGACATGCCCGATGCGTCCGCCGTGGACAAACTCTTCGTGTTGCGGGACGCGCTCGTGGAGACGGCCGATGAGCCGCACGAGGTCGAGATGCTACAGGTATTCCACCGCCCCGAGAACCGGGCTGTGCACGACCGCGTGAGCGCCGCCTTCGGCCCTCGTATAGCGCCCCTGATCGGGCAGATCATCGAGCAGGGTGTGGCCGAAGGTGCCTTCGATGTGGAAGATCCGGGTATCGCTGCGTGGTTCGTTCTGGGCGGCTTCCTGCCATTCGAAGCCAGTATCGGGAACCCGGACTTGATGGAGCGCACGATGAGGCAACTCACCGCCTACCTGCTGCGCGGGCTTGGGTACGTCGGGCGAGACGCGCGAGACGACTGACGCCGGGCGACCGTTGCGCCTTCGGACGGATACGCGGTCAGTGTCGCAGGGCTATCAGGATCCGACGTGCCTCAGCCGTCCACTCCCTGGCTAGGTCGCCGGGCACCTGCGACCGGTTCAGCTGGAACATGAAGACTCTCAGGTAGACGCGCGCGGCTCTCGTATCACCGGACGCACATGATGCGATCGCCCGATCGAGCTTCTTCACGAGCGCGGCTTTGTAGCCGCGAGGCGCCTTCTTGCCCGACGGGTTGCCAAGAACCGCCGAATCAGCCCGCTCGCGCAGCACGCGCAGTCCGTCTTCCGCAGACAACACTGAGACTTGCAGCGAGTCGGACGAGGACGCGCCGACATCATCGGTCACAGTCAGGGTGACGGCGTACGTTCCCGGAGTGTCGTAGACGTGCGTCACTTCTGTGCCGTCCGCCGTCGAACCGTCGCCGAAATCCCAGTCGCAGGCGATGATTTCGCCATCGGGGTCGTGGGATTCAGAGCCGTCGAACTTGACCGTTTCCCGCACGTAGACAACGACGTCTTCGCCTGCCTCGGCTATCGGGGGTTCGTTCACGACCTCGGGTATCTCCTCGATCGTGACGTGGTCCACGTCCATGCCGCCACGCTCTGCGTCACTCGATTGGACCAGACTCAGCGCCAAGCCACCGTCGACATCCAAAAGCGACTGAACATCGGCTTCGGTCTCGAGGGTGATTCCCTGGTAACTGCAAGCGATGCGATCGGACTGGAGCATCATTTCGACGTCAACGAACGAGTCTGTGGGCACGGCGTAGCCCTTCGGGTCTCTTGCACCGGTGCGCCCGTCTTCGCCGTACACGTACAGGGTCGGGTAGGTCGGCCACCGTGTGGCACCGAGCGTGATGTGGATTCGCGGCCCGGAGCCTCCGATCCATTTTCGGCCGTCTTCTGTCACGACTCCCGTCGGCATCAAGTAGAGTTGCGGAATGCGAAACGATGCCCCCGGGTACTTGAGCCGCACGGTGACGCGGGCGGGCAAGCTCGTGACCACCGGTAGACGACTCCACACGACGTCCCCGCCTCTGATTTCGCTCGGGCGCAGCGAGAGGTGTCCTTCAGCGGACTGTACGCTACCGTACTCCGGCGCATACGAGCGCGCGAGAGAACTCGCGTGCGTCACGCCCCACAGGTCGCCGTCGAGAGTATCGAACGGCTCGTCGATCACGGGCGTAAGAACCGTATCGCCGAACGAAGAGCCGGTCCCCACAAACACGAGCAGCGTCGCGAGCAACACAAGGAAGAGGAGCTTCGACTTCGTGACCCGCATGACCGCCCACCGCCTCCGCACGTGCCGCACGCCGCTACGGCATACTGCCTCACACATCGTTATCGACGGTCGGCCGTCTGTCCTGTGTGACGGGCGGTACTCATGACGGTATGAACGGTCTTCTAGCTAGCCGAACGCCGCAAAAGCGCTGCCGGAAGACGAACGTCGGGCCAGCCCAAAGCCGCACGTCAGCTACACGAAGACGCGCCTTGGGGAACACTGTGATCGGGTCTGGGGGCGCTAGAGCACAGCCCTCAACGCCGATAGCACGGTTTCGTCGGATGGGATGCCGCCCATTCGATTGTTGGTGAACGCTGTGTCTCCGTCGAGACGCACTTCGAAGATGCCGCCTCCGCCCCCCACCAGCTCACTCTCCATGCCAAGCTCTCGTTCGATCGCGGCCGCCACACGGGTGGCCCCGGGCAAATAGTCTCATTCCTGGCAATAGGTGATCGAGATACGCGGTGCCATGGCGACTCCTTTCGTGGGGCTCCGACCAGCCAATCGTGCCACAACACGCGGTGTCCATCACACGCGCACCGCACAGCACGTACTCGTGGACACGTGCGACCGCACGAGATTCAGCCTCAACCGCCTTCGTTCCCCAATGTCGAGCGCACCCAGCCCACAAGGTGGAGCGCCCCGGGCGGATCGGCCTGTATCCGCGAGGGCGTCCCCGCATCAGGCTCGAGCACAGGAAGCACCACGACCGAGTCCGACCACGCAGCCCCACCGTCGTCCAGGCGACTGAGGACGCAAACCACTTCTCCGTCCTCGGGCACCGAGCACAAGTCCTTCACGGCCTCGTGCTCGGTGCCCAGCAGAACCTCACTCTGTCCCGTTGCCAGATCGTGCGCGACGACGTCATCGTTGCCGTCGGGCCTGTTGACCGCGACCACCACTACTTCCTCGCTCTCGAGAAAGACGGCCTGGATGCCCGCATCCGATATCGGCTTCCCAACGGGCTCGAGTCCAAGCGGCCGAGCGCCATCCAAGCGCACGAGGTACAGCTGCTCGACATTGGAGGCCGGTATGTCGTCGTCTTCGGCTTGCGTGTCCCCGGAAAGCGAGAACTTGGCGAGCAGTAGTGCATCCCGATCGCGCGACACGGCCACCACGCGCGCGCCCAGTGCAACTGAGCGGGATTCGCCTGCGTCAACATCGAACACCTGGACATGTCCGTGGGTCTCACCTGCGCCTTTGTTGTCGACATACACCACGGCCCGTGGGGTGACCGCGACGAGATCGCAGAACCGACCGCCTTTGAAGGAGTCTATCGCCACGGCATCCCTGCCGGCCGCAGCTAGGAAGAACGCGCGGGAGTCGATTGGGTCGACTCCGACATCCGACACGGCGGCGACGTAGGCTGCGGCGCTCGATTCCGAATCTGCAATGGCCTCAAGCGCGCAGGCAGCCACGACCGATTCGCTGTCGACCGCGCTGTCATGCCGAATCAACTCGCCAACTCCACCCTGGGGCTGCGACACGTAGTATAGGGAGCCCTCTCCGTCGAAACCGACGGTCTGTGCCACATCTCGTGCGACCTCCCGCTGCACGCCCGAGTCCAGGTCTAGAAGTCGCAGTTCCCTGCGTCCCAAGGCAATCACTTCGAAGGCGGCGACTCGCGGCGTGTTCTGAGACACGACGACTGCCTCGACTTCGCCGCCCAGGTCGAAGTCATTCCTGCACGAGCCAGAAACCGTGGCAAGATCACATAGATGGCGTCCGTCTCGCACCAGAAGGATGTCTTGCGCCGCGCCCTCAACTGACGACGTTTGCCCGACTTCTTCCTTCGAGCCATCGCAGGCACAGACCGCCAGCGTCACGATGACAGCCACCACGAACACGAGCTGCGTGATAACGCCCTGCCGTCGAAACCTGCGCCAAACGGCGCTGCTCTCCGAGTACATATCTCCTCCTCAGTCCGCACCGTGCCCTACCAGTTCTGATAGCGGTACGCACCGTAGTTGCCCAACTCCGACGTGGTTCGCGTGTGGGACACCACGCGATCGTACCGGTGCGACGTCGTGGCCTCG
>JAOUET010000077.1 GCA_029858605.1 Coriobacteriia bacterium
CCTCGAAGCCGTGTAATATCCGCGCCCCTTCCCCCGTTAAGAGGTCGGATCAGCAAACAACGCCCGACACGGGCAACGGAGGGAGAGAACCGAAGATGAAGACCCAAGGCAACCGCAAGAGACTCGCCGTGATGATCGCGGCAGCCGTGTTCGTAGTCGCGTTCGGCAGCGCAGTCGCGGCCGGTGCGGCACCGATTTACCACCTGGAGCCGGCAATCGACCCGAGCCTTGTCGGCGAACTGGTGGAGCACGTCGACCAGATCGTGCCCGAACCCCCGGTTATCACCGACGGCGGTGGAGACGAGGCTTGCTTCCCTGAAGACGGGGAGGATGGCTCGAGCGACTCGCCCGGCGAGATCACCGACGGCGGCGGCGACACCACCGTTCCGAGTGGCGAAGACACCCCGACCGTCGACGGCGGCGATGACGGCGGCGACGACGACGGCGATGGCGGCAGCGAGGAAGAGACCCCAACCGCAGGGGGAGACAAGCCCGACCGCAATCGGCTCCCGTTCACGGGCGGCAACGACATCGGATGGGCAGTCGTGGGAATGGGCCTGCTGGTCCTCGGCTTCGCGGTCGGCGCCACGGCCATCCCGAGCTACAACAGGGATCGCAACTACCGCTACTAGACCAGTCCGATCGGGGAGGCCCCAGCCGGCCTCCCCGATATGCCCGCCGAGAACGGGCGAGACCGAGAGGGTGAAAGGCAATGAAGTGGACCAGTCACACGACACGGGCCATCAAGGTAGCCCGATTGAGGATCGCCGCGATGATCCTCTTCATGCTGGCAGGGCTGGGGTTCATCATCTGGCCCTACGTCACCGACTACCGCTACGCGTCCGCGCAGAAGGCTCTTGCAGCCGAGGCTCTCGCCGAAGGAGTTTCGGGAGACACGCAAGCTGGCGGAGAGCCGATGCCCGACACGGCCATGGCGCACATCCTCATTCCCGACATCGATCTGGACGCCTACGTGCTCGAGGGCACCGAGCCCGCACAGCTCGATCGCGGACCCGGACACTACGAGGAAACCCCTCTCCCGGGCGAGCACGGCAACGTGTGCATAGCCGGCCATCGCACCATGTACGGACGCCCCTTCAACCGTCTGGACGAACTCGAGCCGGGCGATGAGATAGTCCTCGTCACCGAGACGGCACGACATGTCTATCGTGTCGAGGGCACGTCGGTCGTCGACCCACGCGACGTGAGTGTTGCCGCCCCGACCGACGACTACCGGCTAACGCTTACGACCTGTCACCCGGAGCGCAGCGCAAGAGAGCGCCTGGTCGTCACGGCACTGCTCGACGACTAGCAGCTTGCATCGGCTGCGAGACCGTACTACCGTCACGGGTACCCAGGAGGAGACCATGCATACGATAGGCGACGCCGAACTCGTGCAGCTCGCCCGGCACGGCGACACAGCCGCCTACGGCGAGTTGTTCGAGCGCTGGCAGTCCAAGGTCTTCAACTTCGCCTACGGCATCGTCGGCAACGCGGAAGACGCATCGGACGTCACGCAGGACGCTTTCGTGCGCGTCTACGAGTCGCTGCCTCGACTCACCGAACTGAAGTTCGGCGCGTACGTCTACCGCACCGCGCGCAACCTCGCCTACGATGTCACGCGCACGAGGGGCCGACGTGCCGACTCGACGCCCCTCGACTTCGAGGTCGACGAATCCATCGCCGCGGATCCCGAGAGGATAGCCCTTCTGCGCGAACAGCAGACTCAGGTTCGCGAGGCCGCCGGATCGCTGTCCGACGAATACCGAAGCGTACTCGAACTGCGCGAAGTGCAAGACCTCTCCTATCAGGAGATCGCCGACGCAATGGAGATGCCTCGCAACACCGTCGGCGTCTATCTCTCCCGGGCCCGCCTCAAGTTCAAGGGGGCGTTCCGCATGGCCGCCGTCGATGCCGACAGATTGTCGGCCGAGTGTCAGCAGATGCTGCCGCTACTGTCCGCATACATCGACAACGAACTCAACGCCGACGAGCGCGACGATGTCGACCGCCACCTAGATGGGTGTCCGCTTTGCCGGTGGGCGCTCGACGAGATGCGCGAGGCATCGCGCAGCTACCGCTGCCTGCTGCCGCTTATCCCGCCAGCGGGTATCGCGTCCGGTCTCTTCGGCAGGATCGAAGAGGCGGGAGCGGCAGAGCTTGCGTCTGGCGGAGTCCCTGACGCCGACTCAACGGCGGTCATCTCGGACACCCCCCTCGACGCCGGAGCCCCAATCGGTCGCCAAGGCGCCGCCGGACGCTCGGGTCCTGGCAGGTTCAGCCGGAGGCAGAAGATCGCGCTGGTCCTCTCGGGCACGGCGATAGTCGTCGGCCTGGGACTGGGGACATACGGGCTCCTGGCGGCATCCGAGCCCACGGAAGAAGCGGACTACTCGCCCTCCGAACGCAGGGAATCCTCCACGCCGGTCGCGGAGAGCACGTCCGGCGTATTCTCGTCCGACAGACCGACGGCCGAGTTCGAGCCCAAGGAACCCGGACTCGAGACTTCCGACGCGGACGGAACGGGAACCGGTCCTGACACCACGGCTCCTCCGGCCCCGGAATTAATCTCGCCAGCCGATTCTTGGCAGACGGCGGACTGGCGTGTCGAACTGTGGTGGCGCGCCATCGAAGACCCCAGCGGCGTGCTGTATACCGTGGAGGTCGAGGCGCACTTCATGTACGGATCCGGTTCCGGCTGGGTTTCCGTCGAGTCGGCGTCCGGTCTTCGCGGTACCAGCTACTCATTGGACATGCCCGCACAGACTATCCGGTGGCGCGTGTACGCGACGGACGGCGCGGGCAACGAAGGCCCGCCCAGCGAGTGGCGCTCGATATCGCTCGTCGACCCAAGCGAGGGGACCAGCGAGGAAACGACGCCCCCACCCTACTAGGGGCCTGCAGGCGAGAATTCGCCGGACCGGGTGGATTCAAGCTCAACATCTTCGAGCAGCTATGTACACTGGGTACATACAGCTACGTCGATCGACCGGAGGCAGGGGGTGCCTTGCATGGACGAGCAGACTCCGACCACGGAGCAGGAAGTCGGCATCGTCACGCACTACTGGGGCCATCTCGGCGTTGCAGGAGTGCATCTGACCGCGCCGCTCGATGTGGGTGATCGCATCCACATCCTCGGCAGCACGAGCGATTTCGAGCAGGATGTCGATTCCATAGAGATCGACCACGAGAAAGTGCTGCGCGCCGACGCAGGTGCTGACGCAGGGATCCGCGTGGCGGAACACGCTCGCGAGCACGACAAGATATACAAGCTCATCCCCGCGGCAGACGTCGGAGTGGGAGAAGACGCTCTCTAGCAGGCCGCATCGAGCGACATGGTCGATGCTGATCCTATTCGAGCATATCCAGAAGCGCCTCGACGCGATCCTCATCGATCTCGCGCGCGGCCGCCAGCAAGGCGTCTGCTTTCTCGCGTTGAGCATCGGCCTTCGAGTCTTTCCCCAATTCCTCGAACGCTGTCGCTCTGCCGTGAAGCACGTGGGCAAGGAGCACGGCGCGTTCGAGATCCAGTTGACCTCCGGCGGCGAAGAACTGAACGACTCCCTCGGGACCAAGTGCATCGATGAGTTCGGGGGGCGTATCGGTCACGACCAACACGGCCTCGTCGGCGATTTGCAGAGCTTCCTCCGGTCGCGCCACGCGCAGAGCGTCCAGCATACGGCGCAACAGCGTTCCGACCTGTTCGATCATTCGCAGGATGTAGTCCGTCTGGTACATTCGCGCGCCTCCATCCCGGCTAGGTCCTACCGGTGGATGATTCGCCCGAGAAGCGGTATCTCGATATCGATGGCTCCTTCGGGACACATTTCCTGGCAGCAATAGCAGCGGATGCAGCGTGTCAGATCGTGCACGGGCGGGCGCCCTTCCTCCTTGTCGCTTCCGGCCGCCCAGTCCACGGCCTTCGGTGCGACTGGACAAGCCTTGATGCAGCGACCGCACGCGGTGCAGCGCTCAGTCAGTATCACGGGTTTCGGCACCGTCCACCTGCGCATGAATCTCGCTACGTTTCCACGTGCAGAACCTGTTGTCGAGCCCGCGTGACGGTTGACCGCAAAGTCCTCGGCAGCGAAGTCCTCGACGGCTCCGCCCACCACCTCCACTCGGCTCCAAGTCCCGAGGTCGAAACGCTCACCGTATTCGCACGTTCCCACAAGGAGTGGATCGAGGTTCATCAGGCGGCATGCCGTTGCATCGAGCGCGACGGGGTCTGCGGACATCAGGATCACGCCCATGTGTCTTGGGTCACCGCTTCTCGGTCCGTTGCCCTCCATGGCGATCACGCCATCCATGACGTGCAGCCGCGCGGGGAGTGCGCGGTTGAGATCCACGAGCATCTGCGCGAAGCGGTCCGCGTTGTCCATGCGCGCGTGAAACTCGCCTTTCCGCATACCCGGCACGCAGCCGAACATGTTCTTCACCGCGCCGGTCATTCGCGTGAGCCCGTGCGTCTTCATCTTGGAAAGCGACACGATCCCGTCTGCGTCGAGCGCGCCATTCGCGAGGAACCACCGCTTGAGCAGACGTCCTTCCGGGTAGGCGACGTCGCGACCCGAAATGAAGTCCGCGAGCACTACTCTCAGCTCTTCGGCCACCTCGAGGATGCCGGCCTTCCGTGCGACCCAGTCCGACCTGCCGAAACCCGGGGAGTCGCCCCATGTGAGATGGACGTCCAGAGATCGCAAGTGCTGCGCCACAGCTCGAAACACAGACGGGTGCGTCGTCACACACGATTCGGGCGCCGCTGCGGCCAACAGGTTGGGCTTGAGAAGGATCGTTTCACCCATCTCTGCGAAGTTCTCCACGCCGCCAAGCAGTCGAAAGCCCTCACCGACGGCCTCGAAGACCTCACGCGACTCGTACGAACCGCAAGGTATCAGTGCAACGCGCGACATCGTCGAAGCTCCTCCGCACAAGTTCGCAGGGGGCCGGATCTGGTCTGGGTTGCGGCCAGGATCATTTGGCAACCAGGTAGCGGAGCCAAACGACATCGCTCCCGAGACGCTCCACGCCAACGAGCCGCAACGGGATCACGCCACCGGTATTCATCAAGTCAGGCGCCCTGAAGAACGAGGAGGGTGACGACCCTCCGACCAGAGCGGGGTGGATCAGAATGCTCACCACGGACACAAGCCCCGCGCGAAGCAGCACGCCGCTCAAAGTCCCGCCGGACTCCACGCGAACAACGCGTACGCCGTGATCCTTGTGGAGACGTGCGAGAGACTCGCGAAGATCGACTCGACTGCCCCCAGTCACGATATGGGGTACTCCCCGAACGTGAAGCAGGTCCAGATGCGTCCTGGGAGTCGTCTCGGAGCACAATGTCATGACGCCGCGCCAATGCGGTTGCGAGCGCAGGAAAGACCAGCCTTTCACTCGAGCACGACTGTCCACGACGACGAGAAGCGGGCGATCGTCTTCGGCTTGCGCAGCAGCAACGGGTGTGGGAGGCTCTTCCATCGCAGCCTGGGGGTCGCCGTCGAGAATGGTATCTGCTCCCGCCAGGGTGCAATCTTCGGACCAGTTCTTCACGGTCTCGTAGAATTGCGCCTCGTTCGCTTCGAACCAGTCCATCCGCCCATCTACGCTCACCATATTGTGAACGATGACTCGTGGCAGCATGGTTAGCCCTCCAGACTCCCTGACAAGCACAGGGTTGCAGATTCGAGCGCATCCTTCAGGTCATCGGGATCACGCACAAACTCCAGTAGGTAGGTGCCGAAGTGCTTCTCTCCGTCCGAAGATACCGCTTCGAGCTCGATCACTACTTCTCCATACCCCAACGCTCTACCCAGAGAGTCTCGGCGCACCTCGACCGAGACAACGTGACGAAGGTTGATTGTGTGGTACTCGACACCCATCATGCCCATGCCCAACACGAGCCGCCTCGTGGTGAGAGTCACGTCGAATCGCTGGTGGCGCGGGAGATCGACGCCGACCCGCACGACCACGACGCTCACGGGCGGTATCGCGATCCACCACCGGTCCGGCTGGAATACGAATGCGACGGCGAACATCCCGATCACCAACGTGGCAAGGCCGATCGTCAGATCGTTCGACACCCAGTGCGGTCCCGTGCGCACGAGCACTGGCTCGTCGGCGTACATCTCTGGCGGGAGCTCGTTGAAGCGCATGGCTGACCTCCGGGGGAAAGTGGCGTCCTGAGGGCAGCGACCAATAATCGTGCCAAATGGAGCGGCAATCCTCGACGACGTTTCGCCCGGCGATGTTTGGGTCAGTCCGCTCGCCCGAAACCGCCTCGATGAACGAGCATAGCCCTGCGAATCGAGTCGCGTCGGGATACGCGCGCGCCACGAGGGAAGGCAGCCTGGTAGGCATCGAAATCGAAGGGCAGGAAGCCCTCGGCTGCCCGTCTGCCCGATTCGTAGAGCGCCCGTCTTTGCTCTTCGGGGAGTGCGAAATCCGTGGCCGCGACCCCGAGTGTCTCAATCGGGATCGTCCGCGCGAAATCCGCCTGGTCGATGTAGAGGCGATCGTGCGCCTCGACCAGGGTCTGCACTAGTGCCCTGACGTAGCTCACCAGTGCAATCGGCCCGTGCCCTATCTGGCCCACCGGTTCCACTCCCGGCCCCACACGCTGTCGGGTATCGCCCTCGACCAGAAGAAGTCCGATCGTGGGCCACCGCGGTTCACGTTCGGCGTCGAAGAGCCACACGGGGAAGTTCGATAGCATGCCCCCGTCCACGAGAACGTGTTCGGTGAGGGAGCCTTCGTCCTTCACCCGCTTGGGCTCGAAGAAGACGGGGATGCTCATGCTCGCACGCACCGCTTCGGCAACCACCATGTCGTCGGGCTCGACCCCGAGCACTCGCGCATCGCGCGGAAGAACGAGCAGTCGGTGCATGCTCACATCCGAGACGACAACCTGCAGCTTCCAGCGGTAGCGTGGATCGTCGGTCTCGGCGTCTACGATCAGGTCGCCGAAGGTGCGTACTCCTTTGGCTGCGAGGCGCTCGCCGATCCAGCGTTCGAGGGCATCGCCCTCATAGATACCTAGGTCCATGATCAGACTGGCTGGCTTGTCTATCAGGGGCAGGCGATCCTCCCAGCCCTCATCCATGAAGGCAGTGAAGTCGAGGCTCAGGAGCGTCTCGTAGAGTTCCGCGGACGAGTATCCCGCCGCAGTGAGCGCCGCCACTATCGCTCCGGCGGAGGTTCCGGCCAGCCGCTGGTACGAATGCCCGTGCTCTTCCAACACGGACAAGGCCCCGACAAGGCCGATCCCCTTCATACCGCCACCCTCGAACACGAGGTCGCAGCGCTTCTCCACAGCCACGTCCCCCTAGCGCACGATCTTCGCGATCGGAAGCTCGAGAATGTCCTCCGCTCCGGCCGCTCTCAGGCGCGGTATCAGCACGTTGACGGTCGCCTTGTCCGCGACGGTCGTGATTTCGTAGTCCTGTGACCCGTACAACTGGTTGACCGTAGGCTTCTTCATCGCGGGAAGCTCGGCAATGACGGCATCTAGACGGCCGTGCGGGACGTTCATCGACAGGAGCACGCGACCGCGCGCCTCGATCACTCCGAGCAGCAAAGTGCGAATCTCCTCGATAGCCTGACGCTTGTCCGGATCTTCCCACGCTTGCTTGTTGGCAAGGAGGCGAGTCGTGGACTCGAGTATCGTCTCGACGATCTTGAGACCGTTGCGGCGCAGAGTGGAGCCCGTCTCGGTGAGATCGACGAGCGCGTCCATCATCTCAGGAACCTTCGCCTCGGTCGCACCGTAGGAGAACTGCACGTCGACCGGGATTCCCAGTCCCTCGAAGAACTCCTTCGTAACTCGAGGGAACTCGGTAGTTATCTTGCTGCCGGGTTTGATGTCCCGAGCCGACTCGATCGACGAGTCTTCCGGAACCGCCAGCACCATCCGAACGAAGCCAGTGCCCGTCTTTGCGTACGGGAGATCGGCCACCTCGACCACGTCGGCGCCGCTCTCTCGCACCCAATCGTGTCCCGACAGGCCGATGTCGAAGTACCCCTCCTGAACGAATCCAGGTATCTCCTGGGGGCGCAGGATCTTCACACGCGAGATGCGCGGGTCGTCCACCACGGGGTTGTATTCCCTGCTCGAGCGTTTGACTTCGAGGTCGGCTTGGGCGAACAGAAGGAGCGTCTGCTCCTCGAGGCTTCCCTTGGGCAGTGCGAGCGAAAGCATGGGCGGCTCCTGGACGAAACGGATTCCTCGAACGAAAGCGATTATCCCCCAAGCGAGGACCTGGCGACACTCGCTCCGTAGCCAGGCTGCGCTATGGCTCCTCGGAATCGAAGCGCAGTGCAACCGAGTTGATGCAGTATCGCAGGCCAGTCGGCGG
>JAOUET010000279.1 GCA_029858605.1 Coriobacteriia bacterium
CCGGGCTTGCCGCAGGCATCGCGACCGCCCTCACCCTTGCCGTGACCACCACGCTGCTCGTCCTCGTCGTCTGGGCGGCTGGCACATCGAGCGCGACGGCACGCGAAACCGGTGCGCTCGACCCCTCGACCTTGCGATTCGAGAACCCCCTTTCGGCCGGAGTCTTCACAACCGGCTTGTTCTCAGGCGGAGAGCACGTGGAGGAGGGCGGCGAGCATGCGCAGACCCTGTCCCTCTCGGTGGAGCGCTTCGCCACCGTCGTCTACACGCTTGGGCCCATAGGTTGGCTCATCGAGGCGCTGGTAACGGCAGCCATCGTGCGCTACATCGCTCGCACGAGACCCTCCCTCGTCTTCGAAGGGGCGCTCGCCGACACCGTCCGGGCCATTCCGGGCGACCACTCAGGAGGCATGTGATGCGCGTCGGCGCCATAGACGAGTCCGCCACGCTCGGACGCTCCTGGCTGCACGAGACGTCGCCGAAAGCCAAACTGGTCGCCTTCGCACTGCTCCTTGCCGCCGTCGTGGTGACGTGGAACTTGCTCGTGGTCTTCGCGCTCTTGATAGCGCTCGTGGCCGTCGTCATGTCCGCGGGACTGCGCCCGCGTCTTGCGTACGGCCTGGCGGCGTATCCGGCCGTGTTCGCCCTGGTGTTCGCATTGTCTTCGGCGCCCAGCGTCGTGACCGGGGCCGTGATCGTTCTCAAGGCCGTGACTGCCGCCCTCGCCGCGGTCGTCGTCATCCTCACCACGCCGTACCCGTACGTGTTCGCCCCGCTCCAGAGGGTGGTTCCGGGAATCGTGGGCGACGCGCTGCTTATGACCTACCGCTCGACGTTCCTGCTGCTCGAGAAGCTCTCGAACCTGCTGCGCGCGGTGCGCCTTCGCTCGGGACTGCGCTTCGGACATCCCATCAGAGCAGCGCAGGCGACCACGAGGTCTCTGGGTGCGCTGCTCCTGTACTCTCTCGATCTTGCTCGTCGCGACTACGACGTCATGCGCCTCCGTGGCTACTCCGGCCGCCTTCGCGTCACCCCGCCGAAGAGCGCATCGCCCGTCCGTGACGCCGCTCTCGTAGCCACCGCAGCGGTGCTGCTGGCGACCAGCGGTGTCTGGCGGGTGGCCGCAGACGCCCTGAACCCGTACAGCTGGCTTCCGACGCTGTCCGCACTGATCCTGCTGGCAGTCGCAATCGTTGCACGATGGAGGACGACATGAGCACCGATACAAGCGCCCCGACACACGTCCACGTCACGCCCGGGAAGAGCGACGTGGTCCACGTCAGTTGCGTGAAGCACTCCTACGAGGACGGTACGAGCGTCCATCTGTGCGGGCTCGACTTCATCGCGAAGCGCGGACAGCGCGTAGCGGTGCTGGGTCCCAACGGATCCGGAAAGACGACGATGATCTACCACATCCTCGGCCTGCTGCAGAGCCGCGAGGGTCTGGTGCGCGTCTTCGGCGTGGACCCGGCGAAGGAATGGGACAAGATACGGCAGCGCATCGGAGTCGTGCTGCAGAATGTGGAGGAGCAGATCCTAGCGCCGACCGTCGCCGACGACGTCGCCTTCTCGCCACGCCAGTACGGGCTGCCCGATGCCGAGGTGGCGCGCCTCGTCGACTCGGCACTCTCGGCACTTGGGATCCAGCATCTGCGCGACCGCGTTCCTCACAATCTCTCGGGCGGCGAGAAGCGGAAGGTGGCGATGGCCGGCGCCATCGTGATGGAGCCGGATCTTCTCGTGCTCGACGAGCCGTTCGAGGGACTGGACCCGGAATCGCGGGACGCATTCGTCGACCTGGTCCGGGACTTCTCGGCAGGCGGGAAGACCGTCGTGATGTCGACGCACGACATCGACGCGGTTCCGGAACTCGCCGACTACGCGTACGTGCTCGCTCCGGGCGGCGAGATCGCCGTCTCGGGCACGCCCGAGGAGCTGTTCTCTCAAGCCGACATGATGGCGACGAGAAACATCAAGCCGCCCGTGCTGGCCGAACTGTTCGCGGAGCTCAAGAAAGCGGCGCCCGAT
>JAOUET010000078.1 GCA_029858605.1 Coriobacteriia bacterium
TCACTGCGGAGGCGGGGGTCTTGACCACAATGCGCTATGGCTGCGTCATGATCATGGTGAATTGACCACCAGGATAGACGCCGTTGTTCGTCGCCTTGTAGTCGTCGTGGTTGTGGAACGGGAAGTACTGGCCTGTGGTGATGGGGAGTTCAGGCGGCAGAGCAGGAAGAGCACCTGCAGCATCCATGAACCCCTGGTCGGCCTGGCTCAGAGGGCCAACCACCGGTCCGCCGATGTAGGCGAACCCCGGAACGAACATGTCCGGAATCGCCGGATAGTATTTCGTCGTCGCCGGCCACACCGCTGTGTTGTCCCGCGGCGCCAACGTCAAAGGATCGTATCGACTCTGAGTCCTCGCGAGCGCAGAGACTGTCTGAGTCCCAGTCACGGCGTCGTATCTTCCGGTCGCCAGCTTCTGCTGGCTGAAATCGATGATCCACTCGTACGTTTCGCCCGAACCCACAGTAAGCGTGTTCTTCTCCAGACCATCGCCGTACGAGTTCAGGCCGCTGATGTACGTCCACGGCCAAGCCCGCTGATCGGAGCCGATGACCTTCGCGTGATAGCCGTGCATGTGCATCGGCTGGGTCTGGAAGCCCATGTTGATCACGCGGAGAAGTACCTGCTCACCTGCAGGTGCACTGGTTCCACCCGCCAAACTACCCACGATAAACGGGTCGTAGTTCGGGTGGGAAGCGAACCAGGTGGCCCAGTTGAAACCGACACCTGCATGGATGGTGTTGGGGAACGACAAGCCATTGATGAACCAGTACTGCGGCTTGTAGTTCACCGGGTTGTACCCACCACGGGCTCCGGCAAATTGCTCCGCCACGTGCTGACCCAGGTCGAACTCCGAGAGCAGGAAGACGTAGTCCTTGTCGTAGTCCCACCCGTAGAGGCTGCCGCCGTTGCCTTGCCCGGGGCCTCCGAGCTTGCCATCGGCGTTGCCAGTCGCGTCATCCAGACCCGCCACGTAGGCCGGATCGCTCGGGTTGTACACCACGAGCGCTCCGTACATGCCCATCTGCACGTGGATGTCGGCTTCCTGGTGGCAGTGATACATGTAGGTGCCCGCGTACTCCGGCGCGAACATGTAGACCACCACGTTGCCGGCTCCCGGAGTGCCCTTCCCTGCGTTTGCGGGGACTGCCGCGAGCGATGTCTCGGGAACTCCGTCGTTGGCGGCGCTCACGTCGAGACCGTGCAGGTGGATCGTGTGCGGATCGTTGGGCGCCGTCTTTGTGGAAACGCCCAGGTTCTTCAGTCTGATCTCGACGACGTCATCCACCGCCGCGTAGATCACCGGCGCTGGGAACTGAGCATTGCCGAACAGTTGCTGCTCGGCCAATGTCATCGGACCCGGCGCCGGATTCGGGGCGCCGCCTGCGATCGTTGTATTCCCGCCGGCGATCACACCCTTAGGCGGCTTCATGCTGTTCTGATACGTGAGAGGCACTCCGGCCTCCCCGCCGACGAACCCGTAGCAATACACAATCGTGCCATCTGCCATCGCCACGTACGTGTCGGTTGCATACAGGTTGTACGTCCTCGTAACAGCAAGAGCCGACTCGGCAAAGATCAGACCCAGCACCGTGACGATCAACAAGATCGCCACCATGGCCACCTTGCGTGTGCCAGGACTTCTTGCCCTAGCTAGTTGTGTTGCTTCCATGGCCTTACACCATCTTTCGAGGGCACTCACACGTGACCGCGCCCTCATTGTCCGGATACCGAGCCTCTTGACGGCTGCCGCTGCTGCGGACGCCGTCGGATTACCCCCTACCTCAAGAAACCCCTCCTCCCACTCGGCCGCTTTGTGGGCGTTGCCCCTATGGCCGGCGCCCACCCCATGTGCTTCTGATACCCGCATTTGCGTTGCGCAAACTCATTCGCCTTCTTGACCTCGCCCTATGCTTCAGCCGTCCGCACTGAGCTAGACTAGCCTCACGGGCCGAGGCGGCCGCCCGCAACTCGGCGAGACCACCTCTCTCCGCGACGGGAAGACGCGCACTCTCAGAGACGTAGAAGGAAGACGGGGGCATGGAAAGGGACGAACTTCTGCCGGTCACTATCACCGCCCGGGATCTCGATGACGCGTGGTTCCAGGTGATCAACGCGATCATGGAGCACGGCTACCGCTATCCGGTGGAACGCGGGAGCTACGAGGGCACTGACAGAATCGAGTTGGACCTGGCTACGGTTCACGTGAAGGATCCCGGAAGCGGGCCGCTGCTACCCATCATCCCGGACGGACTCGGAATCCCGGCCCTCGCCGACGAAGACTACGTCAAGTGCGACTACTTCCCGGGCTATCTCCTAAGCGACAAGCTCCAGCCCAATGAGGAGTACACCTACGGCCAGAGAATCATGTGGCCGGTCGAGGACGACTTGCTGGGGTTGACTCTGCCCCAGGTCGAGTGGGCCATCAAGATGCTGAAAGAGTCGGGCGGCAACACAAACCAGGCCACGATCGAGATCGGTCGGCCAGAGGACATCACCGTCCACGACAACACTGGCACCGGCTACGACCCGCCCTGCATGCGGCTGATCGACTGCCGAGTGCGCTACGGCAAGCTGCACCTGATCGTGTACTTCCGGAGTTGGGATGCCTGGGGCGGCTTCCCTGTGAACATGGCAGGGCTCGAACTGATGAAGCAGTGGATGGCCGGCGAGATCGGAGTGGACTCCGGGAGTCTGACCGGCATCTCGAAGGGTCTGCACATCTACGGGCACGCCGAAGAAGTCGCCAAGATTCGGACCCACAAGAAGTAGGCGGAGCTCGGGTCGCAACTGGGACACACAGCCCTCGACGGCGACGCGACTACTTCGGCACAAGAATCGCCGCCGTGTCGTTGTTCTTGCCGGATAGCACGAGCTTCCCTTCGAAGACCTCGAAGCTCTCCGTGGCCTCCAGTGCCGAGAAGAACCCGCTTTCCTGCTCCATCGCAGCCGGCTCGCCTGCCATGAGCGTGGAGGCGAGCGGACCGAATTGCAGGCGGCCGTCATCGGCCTCGTAGGTCCCGCTGAAGGTGTTGACCCCGCCCGAACCTGTGACCTGACCGTTGTCGAAGGTTATCTCCGAGTTCACGGCTGGATCGACGTCTGTCTGCTCGACACCCTCTGCGTACGACTCGAGCACCCACGTCCCCTCGAGCTCCGCCGGATCGGTGACGGCGTTGCCGGCACACGCTGTCAGAAGCACCGCCCCCATCGGGACCGCAAGACAAGCCGTGAGGACTGCTCTGAATCGCACAGACATGTTTCCTCCGATCACGCGCAGCGGAAAGAGTCTCGCACACGCGAACCGTCCGCGCGACAACTACGGCTCGACAATCACCTTCACCGACTCGTCGGCTTCGGCGACCAGCCGGAAGCCCTCGACTATCTCGTCGAGGCCTATGCGGTGGGTGATGAGGTCGTCCACCCGGACGGCCCCGCTCTCTATTAACTCGAGGGCGACCTCCAGGTCGTATGGAGCTGCACCGTATGCGGTGCGGACGATGACCTCGCGCCGCCAGAGCTCCACCATCGGCATCTGCAAGGGCTTCTCGGGGGGCGGAGGTGCGAAGAACACGAACGTGGCGCCAGACTCGAGGCACGCGAGTCCCTGGTCAATCGCGCTCGGTGCCCCGGTGCACAGCATGACGAGGTCGGCAAGCCGCCCATCATTTGCCTCGCGCAGCAGGTCCGGCAGCTGGTCACCGGCGGCGAGCGCGTCAAACGCCTCCGCCGCCCCGCTCCGCCGAGCGAAGTCCAGACGGTAGCTGCTCACGTCGGTGGCGAACACGCGCCCGGCTCCTTTGGCGAGGGCCAGCCGAATGTGGAGCAAGCCCGAGATGCCGCTGCCTACCACGAGCACCGTGGACCCTTCGCGCACGCCTGCCCGTTGCTGCGCCCTCACAACGCAGCCGAGGGGTTCCACGAATGTGCCCGCCTCGTAGTCGACGGAGTCAGGCAGCACGAGCACGCCCCTCTCGGTCTGCAGAGCAGGCACGCGCACGTACTCGCTGAAGCCACCCGGGTCGAAGTTCGTGGTGTGGAGCGTCTCGCAGGCTGTGTGGTCGCCCGCGAGACACAGTTCGCACTCGTTGCACGGAACGTGGTGTGAGACGACGACGCGCTGACCGACTGCGAGATTACCGACACCCTCGCCCACCTCGACTATGTCGCCCGCGACCTCGTGTCCGAGAACGATGGGTGCCTTGGGTGCCCGATACCACTCCATCACGTCGGAACCGCAGATGCCGGAAGCGCGAATGCGTACCAGAATCTCGCCCGCACCGATCCTCGGAACCGACCGCTCCTCAACGCGGATGTCGGCGTTGTTGAGGTAGACGGCGACGCGCATGGTGTCGGGCACGACGTCAGGCATGGAGCGCTCCCGGTGCTACGCTTTGGCGTCGTCCGCCAAGCCGCCGCCCGCGCCGAGAGCCGCGCCGCCCGCGACCTTCTCGCTCTCGTAGATCGCGAAGGCGTCGTCCACGCTCGCGTTCTCGTGCACGACGGCGCGCACGGCTTTAATCATGCCGAGCGGCGAGTCGGACTGGAAGATGTTGCGGCCCATGTCGACGCCGACGGCACCGCTGTTGACGCCGTTGTAGGCGAGTTCGAGGGCTTCGCGCTCGGAGATCTTCTTGCCTCCCGCGATGACGATGGGCACCGGACACGTCCCGACGACCTTCTCGAAGTCGTCGCAGTAGTACGTCTTGACTACGTGCGCACCCATCTCGGCGGCGATGCGGCTCGCCAGCGAGAGGTAGCGCGAGTCGCGGACCATGTCCTTGCCGACCGCGGTGACCGCGAGCACGGGGATTCCATAGCGCTCGCCTTCGTCCACGAGCCTGCCCAGGTTGGCGATCGTCTGGTGCTGGTGCGGCGCTCCCACAAAAATCGAGAGCGCCATCCCCGCTGCGTTCATGCGGATGCACTCTTCAATGCTCGTGATGATCGTCTCGTTCGACAGATCCTCCTCCAGCACGCTGTTGCCTCCGGAGACCCGCAGCACGATCGGCACGTCGAGCGCGGGCGAGATGCAGTTGCGCAGGACGCCTCGCGTGAGCATGAGGGTATCTGCGAAGGGGGCCAGCGGCGTGCACGTCGCGTCGGGACACTCGAGCCCGCTCGTCGGTCCCAAGAAGTAGCCGTGGTCGACGGCGAGCATGACCGTACGGCCTGTGGCCGGTTTGATGATGCGTGCAAGGCGGTTCTGAAGACCCCACGACATGGCGTACGACCTCCCCGATCGGTCGGACTATCGAGCGGACTCCAATGCTAGCAGATGGAGGTGCGGACACGCTCTCGTGTGCACTCCGATTCGCGGCCCCGTGCCGATACCGTCAGGCCTTGTCGTGCCGTCCCTGGGCCCGCAGCTTCGCCCATGTGTCCTTGAGTGTGAGCGTTCGGTTGAACACCGGCGCGCCGGGCTTCGAGTCCGGGTCGGCGCAGAAGTAGCCAAGCCGCTCGAACTGGATGGTCTCACCCACGGCCAGGTCGGCGACGACAGGTTCCACAAAGCACTCGCGCAGCACGGTCTCGGAGTCGGGGTTGAGATCCTCGAAGAGGTCAAGGCCGTCGGCCCCCGGATACGCGCTGCCGAAGAGGTGGTCGTACAGCCGGACCTCTGCCGGCACTGCGTGAGCGGCCGACAGCCAGTGCAGGGTCGCCTTGGGCCGGCGACCGTCGGGTGCGGCTCCTCCGCGGGTATCCGGATCGTACGTGCACCGCAGCTCGACGACGCTGCCCTCCGCATCCTTCACGACCTCGTTGCAGGTGACGAAGTACGCCGAACGCAGTCGAACTTCACGGCCCGGAGCGAGACGGTAGAACTTCTTCGGCGGATCCTCCATGAAGTCGTCTCGCTCGATCCACAGTTCCCGCGAGAAGGGCACCTGTCGGGTCCCGGCGGACGGGTCTTCGGGATTGTTCGTAGCCTCGATCTCCTCGACCTGTCCGTCGGGGTAGTTCTCGATGACGACCTTCACGGGATTGAGGACCGCGAATCGCCGAAGAGCCTTCCGGTTGAGCACGTCGCGCACAGCGTGCTCGAGCATCTCGACTTCCACCACGCTGTCGGCTCTCGCCACGCCGATCATGTCGGCGAAGTCACGGATCCCCTCGGCAGGAAAGCCGCGGCGACGCAGGCCCGAGAGCGTGGGCATACGCGGGTCGTCCCATCCGCGCACATGCGCCTCGTTGACGAGGCTCAGGAGCACGCGCTTGGAGAGAACGGTGTGCGTGACGTTGAGTCGGGCGAACTCGTACTGGTGCGGACGCGCGGGCACCGGCAGGTTCTCGATGAACCAGTCGTAGAGCGGCCTGTGGTCCTGGAACTCGAGCGTGCAGATGGAGTGCGTGATGCCCTCGATCGCGTCTGACTGCCCGTGGGCGAAGTCGTAGGAGGGGTAGATGCACCACGCGTCACCGGTGCGGGGGTGCGCAGCGTGGACGATCCGATACATCACCGGGTCGCGAAAGTTGATGTTGCCCGACGCCATGTCGATGCGCGCGCGCAGCACGCGGGATCCATCGGCGAACTCTCCTGCGCGCATGCGTTCGAAGAGGTCCAGGCTCTCTTCGGCAGGCCGATCCCGCCAGGGGCTGTCCTTGCCGGGCTCGGTGAGCGTGCCGCGATGCTCGCGAATCTCGTCAGCGGACAGATCGTCGACGTAGGCGTTGCCGTTGCGGATCAGGTGGACAGCCCACTCGTAGAGCTGCTCGAAGTAGTCGGAAGCGAAGTAGAGGTGCTCGCCCCAGTCGAATCCGAGCCAGCGAACATCGGCCTCTATGGAGTCGATGTACTCCTGCTCCTCCTTCACCGGGTTGGTGTCGTCGAAGCGAAGGTGGCAGCGCCCACCAAACTCGTTCGCGATGCCGAAGTTGAGACAGATCGACTTCGCGTGGCCGATGTGGAGGTAGCCGTTCGGCTCAGGGGGGAATCGGGTGACGACGCAGTCGATCCCTCCGTCGCGAAGATCGGCGGCGACGATGTCGCGGATGAAGTCGCTACGCTCGGGTGACGATGATGTCTGGTTGCCCATGGGGGCGAAGATAGCACAGAAACCCCCTGGCGGATGCCACGTGCGCGTCGGACTGAGCTCCATTGTGCGTTCGTGGCCTGTTCGGGATTCGAATCCCTCCACCTCCGCCGGCAAGAGCGAAGACGCTCGCTCCTCGTAGTCGGAGGATTCAGACGGGCGCGTGACCCGATTCTGCGGGCGCACTGCGACCTGCGTCCTCATGCTGCTTTCGCGCGCGTTTGCGCTCGTCGAAATACCAGGAGATCGGCGACGTCACCACCGCAAGTCCGATCAGCCCGTACGTGATCCAGCCCGGCCAGCTCCACCATACGCTACCTGCGTAGTAGACAAGCGCGACTCAAACGACGAGCGCAACGATTCGGCCTATCCATCTCATGATGATGCCCCCTTTCATCCCTGAGTGTACCGGCTTGAACGTAGCGCCAAGTCCACGCGCCAGAACGGCGACGTGGGGCAGCGTCATCGTTCCGTGCTCGTGAGATCGAAGCAGTGATCGACGTTTGGAAGGAACGGCGCCCATGCCATGAGCCTGGATAGACTCGTGGGAGTCGGACGCCAGTCCGGCTATTCTTTGACGTGTCTGGCCGTTTGCCTGCTCGTCTGTGCGAAGGGAGCGCCCCGTGAACTCGTCCGAGCTTGGCCGCGTGGTTGCCGCAATGCTTCCTTTCGCGCTCGCGGGTGTGTTCGTGCCGTCGTGGACCAAGTACGTGATCATCCTGCTCGGATCCGGTCGACCCCTGGCGAACGCTTCGGCTTTCATCCTCGGGAACGCTGCGTTCCGCTTCTTCCTCGGCGTGGCAGTCTTGCTGTCCTTTCGAATCAACGTCGTGCAGGACACCACGACCAACCCTCCGGGAGGCGCTCACTGGTACCTGGTCGCCATCGGTCTGCTGCTGGTGGGAATCGGCTTCTACCTGATTCGCAAGCGGCCTCAAGACAGAGATGAATTGCCCGGGTGGCTGCGTGCCCTGGAGCGAATCAAGCCGTGGGCGGCATTCGTCGCAGGGCTCGCGATGATGGCCGCGCCGGGCGTGCAGTACGTCTACTTCCTCGGCGGAATGGGCGTGGCAGTGAACTCATCCCTCGATTCGTTGACGCAGTTCTTGCTTCTGCTCGCCTTCATCGCATTCCTGGAGCTGATGCTTCTGTCGCCAATCGTCGTCTTTGCGCTGGGCGGCGGCAGGTCCACGGCGATGATGCAGTCGTTCAAGCAGTGGCTCGGCCGCAACGAGTTCAAGGTCTTTGGCGCTATCATCGGGGCGTTCGGCCTGTTCTTGCTCTACGCCAGCTTCTAGGTTGC
>JAOUET010000220.1 GCA_029858605.1 Coriobacteriia bacterium
CGTCGCACTCATCTCGATCGGGACTCTGGTCGCTGTCGTGACTGTGGTTGACGCCGCATCCGAGCTTTCCTCGGCGGTCTTCGCGGTTGCCATCGGAACCCTGGTGGTGCTTGCCGTCGTGTCGCTGTTCACGGGCTTCAAGGTCGCCTTCCTGCCGTATCGGCTATGCCCATTCATCTTCGGACTGTCTGCGGCGCTCATCGCCGGGGGAGCGTGGTTGTAGGCTGCAGAAGTAGGGATTGCCTCTACGATGGCTCGCACCAAAGTCCTGTACGTGAGTAGTTCCATAGGCCTTGGGCACGCAAGCAAGGACCTGGCGATAGCAGACGAAATCAGACGCCTCGATCCCGACTTGGAGGTTCTCTGGCTGGCCGGGCACCCCGCATCGGATGTTCTGCGAGAGGCCGGCGAGAACGTGTTGCCGGAAGCCGCTCAGTGGCGCGGGGCAAGCCAGATCGCTGAGAAGTGCTTTCGCGGAGGGCAGCTCGACCTCGTGCGGTACGTCTATCGGTCACTTCCGTCATGGGCGTTCAACGCGCGTCTGTTCCGCAGCGTGCTGAGGTCCCACGACATCGACATTGCGGTCGGTAACGAGGCGTACGAGGTCGACATCCCCTTGATTCTGGGCGCGCTGCGACTGAGGGTTCCTTTCGTGATGATCTTCGACTTCGTCGGCACAGAACCAGTCACCGGGAAGACCCTCGACCGCGTAGGCGCATGGTTCCTGAACGCCATTTGGTCCAGGGATGGCCGAGTCTTTGGCGGAGCCCGGCATTCGGCGGTATTCATCGGGGAGCTGGAAGACGTCCCCGACGAGCCGTTGGGATGGGCGCTTCCGAACAGGCGGCAACACGTGCGCGACTACTACGATGTCGTCGGACACGTCATTCGATTCAGACCCGAGGACTGCGCCGATCGACTTGCCTGCCGAAGTGCACTCGGAGTAGGGGACGAGCCGTTGGTGGTCTGTTCGGTCGGCGGCACTTCGATCGGACGGGAGCTTCTGGAGCTTTGCGGGGCCGCAGCCGTTCCCCTGCGCGAGGCCATGCCGGACGTGCGGGTGATTCTCGTCTGCGGGCCGCGTCTCCCCGTCGAGTCCGTCCGCGTTCCTCAAGGAGTCGAGGTGCGCGGCTACGTTCCTCGGCTCTACGAGTTGTTCGCATGCTGTGACGTGGCGGTCGTTCAGTGCGGAGCCTCATCGACGACCGAACTCGTCGCTCTCGGCACGCCTTTCGTCTACTTTCCGATCGAAGGTCACTTCGAACAGGAGGTCGTGGCGGCGCGACTGGCGCGCCACGGCGTCGGCAAGCGCCTGTCCCTCGGCACGGCGACACCGGAACTCCTCGCGAATGCGATCCTGGACGCGTTCGGGCGCAAGCCGACCGGTATTTCGATGCCGCTAGACGGTGCTCAGGAGGCGGCACAGCACATCTTGGCTGCGCGGCTGTCCCGCTAGACGACGGCGTCCGGATCCGGACCCGCCTCCAGCACCTCGGGCGACACGTGGGAAGCGTAGTGCCCGAAGTTCTCGGTGAACATGCCGGCGAGCTGGCGGGCTGCCGCATCGTAGGCTTCTGGATCTCCCCAGGTGGCGCGTGGATCGAGAACATCCGCTTGGACGGAGCGACACTGCTTCGGCACATGCACTTTGAAGATGGGGTGCGGCGCGAAGTCGGACTTCGCCAGGGAACCGTCCAGTGCCGCCGCCAGCAACGCACGCGTGAGGTCGATGCTCATGCGTTGGCCGACGCCGTATGGCCCGCCGGTCCATCCGGTGTTCACCAGCCAGCAATCCGCCTCGTGCTTGACCAGGCGTTCGGCCAGCATGGTCGCGTAGCGCGAGGCGTGGAGGGGCATGAACGGCGCTCCGAAGCACGTGGAGAAGGTTGGACGTGGCTCATCGACACCCACCTCGGTGCCCGCGATCCTGCTCGTGAAACCGGAAAGGAAGTGGTAGCTCGCCATCTCGGGTGTGAGCCGAGATATGGGGGGCAGAACGCCCAACGCGTCGCAGGCGAGGAAGAATACGTTGCGCGGGTGGTCGCCGACGCCGCCCAGAACAGCACCGGGGATGTGCTCGATGGGGTACGTCGCGCGCGTGTTCTCGGTAAGGAAGTCGGAATCGTAGTCGATGGCCCGCGTGTGCGGGTCGACGATAACGTTCTCGAGGATGGAGCCGAACTTGATGGCGTTGTAGATCTGCGGCTCCGACTCCGGTGAAAGACGAATCGTCTTCGCATAGCAGCCGCCCTCGAAGTTGAGGATGCTGTGATCGCTCCAGCCGTGCTCGTCGTCGCCGATAAGGCGGCGCGAGGGGTCTGCCGAAAGAGTGGTCTTGCCGGTTCCCGATAGACCGAAGAACAGGGCTACATCGCCCGAATCGCCCATATTGGCCGAGCAGTGCATGGGCAGCACGTTCCGCTGCGGCAGGAGGTAGTTCATGACCGTGAAGATAGCCTTCTTCATCTCTCCGCCGTACATACTCCCGAGGATGAGAACGAGCTTGCGCGTGAAGCTGATGCCGACGAAGACGGAGGAGCGCGTGCCGTCGAAATCCGAGCTCGCACGGAGAGCGCCGCAGTTGATCACCGTGAAGCCCGGCTCGAAATCTTCGAGCTCGATCTGTGTTGGGCGCACGAAGAGCGTGTTCGCGAAGAGCGCGTGCCACGTAGCGTCGGCTACCACGCGTATCGGAAGGCGATATGTGCGCTCGGCCCCAGCAAAACCGTCGAAGACATATAGGTCCCGGTCGTGGAGGTAGCCGCGTGCCTTGTCGAGAAGGCGGTCGAAGAGCGCCGGCTTGCAGGGCTTGTTGA
>JAOUET010000142.1 GCA_029858605.1 Coriobacteriia bacterium
GACGTCGCCCCAGCAGATGTGATCTGCCGCAGGACCTTCTTCGACGATGAGGCGGTCGTTAGGAGAGCGACCGGACGGCTCACCGGTCTTGACGACGAGCGCCCCATTGGCCGCGAGGATGCCCTCGTCTCGCGCCAAGGAGCGCGCGACGAGCTCGGCCGGCGGCAGGTTGCGGTGCACGGCGCCGTGGCCGGCCAGTCCGAGCTCAGCCAGCTGGCCTCGGATCACGTCTGGGCTTGGAGCGGTCGTCATGCCGGTCCACCTCTCATCACTCTAGCCCGCGCCGTCGTGCGCGTCGGGTGCTCAGTACCGTACCAGAATTCGGACAGGGTGTGGCTCCCGCGGAGGGGTTTCGATGGTGTCGCAGATCGACTTGATGTCTGTGGACGGGGATGGCGAACAGTCTGGCCACGTGGGGTATCCTCTTTCAGGGAGCGCGTGCGGGGGCTTGGCGCAATCGCGAATCCGCAACCGCGAATCGTTGCACAGAGCCTGGAAGCCCGCACGTTGCCGATGGGCGCAGAGCACGCATCAGAGTGGAGGCATCCGTATGAGCGACACGGTCATCCGCTGCGACGAGCTGACGAAGTACTACGGCAAGAACCGCGGGATCGAGAACCTGACGTTTGAGGTCCGACCGGGGCAGGTCTACGGTTTCCTGGGCCCGAACGGCGCCGGCAAGACGACGACCATCCGCTGCCTTCTCTCCATGCTCAGGCCGACGAGCGGCAAAGCGTACCTGTTCGATCGCGAAGTCTCCGTCGATGGGCAGGAATTGCGCCATCGGATCGGGTACGTCGCCGGGGACGTGGCGCTTTTCGAAAAGCAAACCGGCCAGTGGATGATCGACTACGTGTCCGGAATACGAGGACGACCAGGTCCCTCGACCAAGGAGCTTTGCGAGCGGCTCCAGTTCGACCCGAGCCGCAAGGTCAGGGAGCTCTCCAAGGGCAACAAACAGAAGCTCGCCCTTGTGATCGCCCTGATGCATGACGCCGAACTGCTGATTATGGACGAGCCCACTAGCGGGCTCGACCCCCTGAACCAGCAAGTGGTTTTCGACATCCTCGAGGAACGCACGTCGGTCGGGGCGACGCTCTTCCTTTCGAGCCACATACTCTCGGAGGTCGAGCGCGTCTGCGAGCGCGTAGCGATCATCCGGGCCGGTACCGTGGTCGCCGAGGAGTCTGTGGAGACGTTGCTCGACAGGGCGCTGCGGACCATTCAGGTCACCTACACGGAGCCCGTTGCGGACGACATGCTCTCGGGGATTCCCGGTGCAACTAGTGTCGAGCGCGTGGGCGAGTGCGGCATCAACGCGATCGTGGCCAGCGACATCGATGGTGCTCTGCGAAGAATCATGCAGAGGCCGATAAAGGACATCGAGATCGAGCACGCCACGCTGGAAGAGATATTCCTCGAGTACTACGGGCACATCGATGGGGAGGAGGGTCAGTGATGAACTGGACGATATTCAAGGCCTCGCTGGCTCTTCGGCGCGTTTCTCTCGCCTGGTATGCAGTGGGAATCACCGCGTACGGCTGGATGATCATCGCGTTCTTCCCTCTGATCGAACAGAACCCCGAGTACATGGATATAGCCGAGCAGGTTTGGGGCGAGGACCTTCTGGCCGCATTCGGCGGCGCGGGTCTGGAGTTCAACACACTTGGAGGGTTCCTTGGCATCGAGTATCTGAGCCTCATGTGGATCCTCATCGTGGGTGCCGCGGTCATAGTGTTCGCGGCTGGGGCTCTTGGTGGCGCCGTGGAGGACGGCACAATGGAGGTGACGCTGTCACAGCCGGTTTCGCGGGTGAAGGTCGCGCTGACCCGCTATCTGAGCATGGCCGCCTACGCTGTGATGCTATGTCTCGTGACCGTGGTCTCGCTGTACCTCACGGGCTTGCTCCACGGTGTCGACGTGCCGCTCGACGCTATGGGCCTGCTGTTCGTCGCTTGCACGCTGCTTTCGCTCGCAATCGGAGGCCTGGCCTTCTTCATCTCCGCGATGACCACGGGAAAGGGACGCACCATCAGCGTCTCACTGGGCGTGATAGTCGCGATGTACCTGGCGGACCTCCTCGGCAATCTCAACGACGACTATTCCTGGCTCTCGAACATCTCGCTGTTCCACTACTGGCAGCCCAACGAGGTAATCGACGACCTCGTGCTGGCTTCTCAGACTTGGCTCGTCTTCGGCATCGCTTCGGTCCTGTTCTTCGCTGCAGGGATGTACGCGTTTCTGAGGCGAGACGTCGTGTAGGGCGCTTGTGCGTGGGCGTCGTTGGAGACATTGGAGGAACGGTAGTTGTGAGAGATGTACTGGAATCGGCAAAGATGGCCGGTTTCGCCCTCGTGATCGTTGGCACCCTCGGCCTGCTGCTCAACGAGTTCGTGCTGGACTGGGGCAGGCCAGCTACACTGTCGTTCGCTGCAGCGAACGCTGCGGGACTCCTGGTGCTCGGCCTCGCCTATCTGAGAGGCGGCAGAGAGCGACGCGCGTGATGCGGTTGGTGCGAGAGTCACTCCAAGCCGAAAGGTTGCTCACGGGGGGATACAGTGCTGGTAGTGGCGGGGGTCTATCTCGCCGTGTTACACGTGTCGGTTCCGCGCGGAACTCAGTGTTTCGGCGTTCGGCAGTCCCGTTGGAGCGCAACGCTCGTTGGGCAACACGCTCGCTGGGAGACCGTGCAGTCCCGAAGGAGGCGTGACCGTGAAAGCCATCGTGGTCTACGAGTCGCTCTGGGGCAACACCGCTGCGGTCGCTCGCGCGATCGCCGAAGGTCTTGGACCTGATGCGGTGGCGCTCAGCACAGCCGATGCTTCAGGAGCGGTGGTGGCGGATGCCGACCTGATAGTTGCCGGCGCTCCCGTCCACGCCTTTAGGCTACCCACCGAGGAGTCTCGCGGCAGCATCGGGGCACGCGAGAAGGCAGGCGCACCTTCCCCTCGCGATCTGTCGCACCCCTCACTTCGCTCCTGGCTGGAGGGCGTCCCGCACGGCGGCGGTCGCTCGGCAGCCTTCGAGACGCGGTTCCGATTCTCTCCCGGGGGAGCGACATCCGCGATCGCGCGCGCTCTCGAAGGCAGAGGCTACCCCCTTATGGCAACGCGGGCGCGGTTCTTCATCGCAGGATCATACGGTCCGTTGCGCGAGGGAGAGATCGAAAGGGCGCGTGCCTGGGGTGAGGAGCTGGCCCGCAAGATGGGGTAGCGCAGCCAGCAGGGAAACGGTTTGCCGTCCAAGCAGGGGTCGCGTCCGACATCACGAAGGGTATGAAGATACCGTCCATGGTGTAGCTGGAGACGACGGCGAGCTTGCCGATGGCCGGTGGGGTTCCTCACTGTTGCAGGCGCCGATTAGCCGACCCCTAGGAGCGTACCGAGAATGAGTGCAGCCAAGAAGGCGCAGAGCGCAGCCCTGTCCGGCAGCAAGGAGGAGCTTGCCGCGAAGGCCGCCGAGGACCCGGTCTTCCTCGGCGAGGTTCTCGACGCGCTCAACGGCGACAATCGCTCGCAGCGCGTGCTGGCGGCACGAACCGTACACGCTCTGGCGATTCACGCTCCGGAGACCCTGCGCGCACACGGAAACGCACTATCCGAGGCACTCGAGAAGCCCGAGGCTCAGACGCGTTGGGAGATTCTCGGCGCTCTGGAGAAGATCGTCGCAGTGGATGCACGGGTTGCCGAGAAGGCGCTCGTTTCCGCCGCTGAGGAACACGGGCTTCACGATCCCGACTCCGGAGTCGTGCGCCTTGCGGCATTTCGGCTGTTGGGTGCATACGGCGCCACCACGGAGAGGCGCTCGGAGAAGATCTGGCCCTGGATGGAGGAAGCAGTCAGGGTCTACCACGGCGACACGGAGTTCCCTGCGATGCTCGTGGGCGTGATTCGGCTGGTTACCGGCGGTGCGTCCGACCGCGTCAAGCTTGCGGCGGCCGAGACGATGGCGTTCGACGCGGAACACTCGAAAGGACTTGTGGGCAGGCGCGCCAAGAAGATCGTGGAGTGCGCCCCGAAGAGACGGCGAAGGAAGACTTAGCGCCAATCGCGTACAATCTCACCGCGCGCGAGTCCGAGGGCGAGCCGCCATGACCGGCACAGAGTAGTCCACGAACCCCCAGGAGGGTGAATCTTGGCGAAGCACACCGTCACGCTCATTCCCGGAGACGGCATCGGTCCCGAGATCACGACTGCCATGCGTCGCGTCGTCGAGGCGACGGGGGTAGACATCGAGTGGGAGGTTGTCGAAGCCGGCGCAGACGTTATGGACAAATACGGCACTCCGCTGCCGAACCACGTCCCCGAATCCATTCGCCGGAACAAGGTCGCCATCAAGGGCCCCATCACCACCCCGGTGGGCAAGGGGTTCCGCAGCGTCAACGTCGCGCTTCGCAAAGAGCTCGACCTATACGTGTGCCTTCGGCCCGCTTTTTCCATAGCGGGGTCGGGCGCGCGCTACGACGACATCGATCTGGTGATCGTGCGCGAGAACACGGAAGACCTCTACGCCGGCATCGAGTTCGAGGAGGGTACGGAGAGCGCCAGGCGCCTGATCGAGTTCGCCGCCTCGGAGGGTGCGGGCACCATTCGCGCCGATTCGGGAATCTCTCTCAAGCCGATTTCGGTGACTGGCTCGCGCCGCATCGTGAAGTTCGCGTTCGACTACGCCATCGCCAACGGGCGCAAGAAGGTCACGGCGGTGCACAAGGCAAACATACTCAAGTACTCCGACGGGCTGTTCAGGCGTGTCGCCCACGAGGTGGCCGAAGAGTACTCGGATTCGGGCATCGAATTCGAGGACTACATCGTCGACGCGACGTGCATGCAGCTCGTCTTGCACCCGGAGTGGTGGGACGTGCTCGTGCTGCCGAACCTCTACGGCGATATCGTGAGCGATCTCGCCGCAGGTCTCGTGGGTGGGCTGGGTGTTGCGCCGGGTGCGAACATCGGTGCAGACGCA
>JAOUET010000280.1 GCA_029858605.1 Coriobacteriia bacterium
GTGGTGAGGCACTGCAGGGACCCCGAGACCGTTGGGCTCCGCCGACGCCCGAGTCGCCCGGGACGTAGGCGAATCCCGACCGCCCCTGCTTTCGGGATTTCGGCGGCGCGGTTTGGCAGCGATCCGCCGCCGATCCCGGAGTCGGTTCGAGGCCGACGCGCATGAAGATGACCCGCTCGGTGAGCGGGTCATCGCGCGTATGGTGTCAGTCGGGCACGAGGACTCATCAGAGCCTCCGCGCTCAGCCGCCCAGAATCAGAATCACATCAGCGGTTGCCTGCACGGGGTAGGATTCGGCGACCGGCCCGGTGAACCAGACCTCGATGCGGGCCCCGTCCGGAACGTTGGCGAGGGTGGCGGACGTACCGTCTCTGTGCAGGACCTTGGTGCTGCCGGTGACGGTCACGCTCGCCCTGTCGTATGTCGTGCCGCCCTCGGGATCTCCCTCAACGAGCATCGCGATCTGACCTGCGGTGCGTGTCGTATTGACAACGACTCCGCGGATGTCAGGCGCTCGGTCCGGCACCTTTGGCCCCGTGGGGTCCGGCAAGGAAGTGTCCTCGGAAGAGCAACCGGTGACCAGGGCGAAAAGCATGAGCAGTACGAGAGCCGAGGCGGTAGCCAGCGCCGCTGTTCGGCGATGTTGCACGGACACCCCTCCTTCGCCGGGCAGGCCCGGCTTGAGAAAAGGCCTGCTTCCTTCGTGGGTCCGATTGGGTATGGAGTCTCCTAGTGGCACTATGCCCTATCGGAGACGCTGATGCGACATGGGGACCGCGGATGCTGTTCGGCTACACGCTTCAGATCGGTGACATCGTTGCGATGGGCATCGCCGTCTTCGCGCTGCTTGCGTTGCAGGTCTTGCAGGGCATGCGTGTGATCAGGCTCAAGGGGCGGATGCACCTGAAGGTGCATCGGATCGCCGGGTGGGCGACCGGAGCCCTTGCGGCCCTTCATGGCTTCATCGCGCTGGTCTACGCAAACGGATGGAGCGTCTTCTAGGCAGTTTGGGTCGGAAGCCGCAGGAACACCCGAGGTTCGAACATCACGCCCTACAATCGGAACACCCTTTCCCCTACAATGACCGCGTACCGCCGTGCCCTCGCAGCACTCTGACGCCCTCGGGCGGTGGTCGTTCGCCTCAGCCGATCGCTATCCAGGAGGAGTAGGCAGCAGTGCAGACCCAGGGCCTACGTCCTGATTCCCGAGGCAAAGTACGAGACCTATTCGACCTCGGCGATCACCTTCTACTCGTTGCGTCCGACCGCATCAGCGCCTTCGATTTCGTCCTGGAGAACGCGATTCCCTACAAGGGCGAGGTGCTCACGAAGCTCTCGCTCTTCTGGTTCGAGCTGCTCGGCGACATCGTACCGAACCACCTGATTACCGCTGATGTCGCCGATCTTCCGAGGCAGTTCGAAGAGTGCGCCGAGTGGTTGCGCGGGCGCTTCATGCTCGTGCGCAAGGCCAAAGTCTTTCCGGTCGAGTGCATCGTGCGCGGCTATCTAGCTGGCTCCGGTTGGAGAGAGTACGTGCGCGAAGGCACGGTTTGCGGGATCCCGCTCCCGGGGGGCCTTCGGGAATCCGACAGACTTGCCGAGCCCATATTCACGCCGTCCACGAAGGCTGCGGTAGGCTTGCACGACGAGAACGTCGCCTTCGAGCGAGCCGCCGCGATGGTCGGTTCGCACCATGCGGAAGAGCTGAGAAGCATCTCTGTGAAGCTGTATTCGCGTGCGCGAGATCACGCCGCGTCCAAAGGCGTCATCATCGCCGACACCAAGTTCGAGTTTGGACTCGTCGACGGGACCGTCACGCTTGTCGATGAGGTGCTCACGCCGGACTCGAGCCGATTCTGGCCCGCCGAGACGTACGAGCCCGGTCGGGGGCAGATGAGCTTCGACAAGCAGTACGTGCGCGACTGGCTCGAGAGAAGCGGCTGGGACAAGGAATCCCCGCCACCCGTACTGCCACCCGATGTCGTGGAAGGCACTTCGGAGCGCTACATTC
>JAOUET010000080.1 GCA_029858605.1 Coriobacteriia bacterium
AGCGAACTCGTTTTGGACGGACACGACCAGACACCCATCGACGATCTCGAGTGGCTCCGTGTGCTCGAACCAGGTCTTGAACGTCGGCGTGTTCAGTTCCGACCGCACGACATCGAGCACGTTGGACCAGAGAAGGGGCACGTCCACCGATGGAGGGGTTGTCTGTTGCATATCCTTCACTTTCTATCTCATCCGAACAGCGTGTCGAGGTAGCGGGTGCCAAGCTCGGTCAACAGTCGCTTGCCAGATTCGTCGGATACGATCAGCCCGTGGCCCTCAAGAGACTCGAGGTCTCTGTAGGCCGTCGACAGGCCGACACTGAGCTCGCGAGACACCAAGCTCGGCCCGGCCGACCCGCACTCCATCACCAGCGAAAGCACCCTGTTCTGCCGAAGCGTGAGGCGAGGCAGCGTCGGCGTCGGCGCGTCCCCGTCAACCAAGGCGGCTGGAGCGGCGGGTGCGGTGTCGCCTTCAACGGAGGCTCCACCACCTGCGCGGAGGGTGACCACCGTGCCGGACCCGAGATTGTCCTCCACCTGCAGGGATCCACCGCTGTGCGCAAGGTACTCCTTGACGATCGGCAGGCCCGAACCCACTCCCCGGATGAAGCGTTTCATCTCCGCGGATGCGGTGGTAAAGCCCGGGCGCATCGCGCGCTCTTTGTCCGGGATGCCAGGCCCTTGGTCTGCGAACCGCAATCCTCCCCCACCGGGGAGTATGGAAACCACGACCTCGCGGAAGTCGGCGTGGATCAGGTTCTCCACCACCTCGCGTACCACGGTAAAGGGTATGGAGCCGCCCATTTCGGTTGTGAAGCGGTAGACGTGAGATGAGAGCTCCTCGATGAACTCGCGGTCTTCATCCCGGTGGATATCGACGATGCGGGGTGCTGCGGCTGGTGAGTCATAGATGGCTATGCGCGCCTGTCGGACGACCTTGTTCGTCTCAGCCGACGAGCCATTTTCGGCCGAAACCGCAGGAACGTCCGTTGTGCTCGAGCCCTCGCTTCGTACAGGCGCGAAGAACGCCTCCATGCTCCCCCCCTGTTTTCCGCATCAGCCCTCGGGGTCCACACGCTTATCAACACCCTGGCGCAAGACTCCGAATCACATAAGCCCCTGTTAACAGCCGTGTCTACCTGCTACATCAATAGACTCCGTCGAGCACGTGAAAGCACCTGACGTGGCAACTTCCGCGATTGTCCACAGCCCTTTCCACAACTGTGGAAAACACACCCTCAACCTTTCCCAAAGGCCCGTAGACCTTCCTGCAAGACGGGCTTCCTTGCATTCCGGACCTTTCCGAATCGCTTCAGCGAGGTACGGGAAGCATCGTTTCTGTGGAAACCCATCGGCTAGCGCAGAACGGCCGAAGCGGCTCTGTGGAAAACGCGGAGACGCAACAAGGGCCAATCGCGGCGTTGGATCCGAGTATGATCGCAAACGGCTGTTTTCAAGGTAATTCTTGTGAGAATGGGGCCTGTTGACGTGGGGCCGATTCTAGCAGAGGCGGATAGACGCAACAACGCGATTGACGGAGTTGTCCACAGGTTGACGGGAGGCGCCTCCTGGGTTTTCCACATTGTCCACAGATTTGGGACTATTTCGGTCAGATGGGGTCAAAGCGGAGGGAAGAACGGAATCCATGCGCGGAGCAGGTATTTCGTTGACACCCAGAGAGGGGCATCGCTATACTTGTGCGGCTCTGCGCCCGTGCGCAAGGGCGGCAGAACGGAGGAACAGTGAAGAGGACGTACCAGCCGAACACGAGGAAGCGCAGTAAGAGGCACGGTTTTCGTGCTCGTATGTCGACCCGGGGTGGCCGCGCGGTCATCGCCAACCGACGGCGCAAAGGCCGCAAGGTGCTTAGCGCCTAGTGTGGTATTCACCGTGGAGGCCACGGTGTTGAGAACGATTCACTCGTCGCGCGAGATAGATGCTGTGTTCCGTGAGGGCACGAGGACAACAACGCGGGCACTCACGGTTTTGGCGGGCAGAACACCTGAAGAACGCGGCCCGAAGGGCCGCGTTGCCTTTGCAGCAGGACGCAAGATCGGCTCGGCGGTTCTGCGCAATCGTTCGAAGCGAGTCCTGCGTGAAGCGGTCCGCAGAGCCGGCGGCCCTTGGGACGGGTGGGACGTAGTATTGGCTGCGCGTACCAGCACGGCAACTGCGACAGTCGCGGAGATAGACCGCTGTCTGCGCGAGGCGCTTGCGAGAGCGGGTGTCCTGGTCGAATGAGAGTGCTGCGCAGCGGGGTGGTCTTGGCGATACGCGCCTACCAAAGGTTCGTCTCGCCGCTTCTGCCCGCGTCGTGCCGATTCACGCCGACGTGTTCGTCATATGCGATAACATCTGTGGAGCGTTACGGAATCATCAAGGGAGGATGGCTCGCCACGAAACGCGTTGCGCGCTGTCATCCCTGGAATCCCGGAGGATATGATCCGGTACCCTGACCGCGCCCGCCAGGAGTCCGCAGGCGGGCGAATCGCCGACTATCCCGAGGAGGGTCGGGCCTTGTGTGGACTGCGATAAGGGAGTTCATATTCGGGGCGCTACAAGCGCTTGAGGGGTTCACGCACGACTACGGCGTGGCGATCGTGCTGCTTACGCTGTTCATCCGTCTCGCGCTGATGCCCCTCACGATCAAACAGACGCACTCAATGTACGAACTGCAAAGGATTCAACCGAAGATCAAAGAACTCCAGAAGAAGTACAAGAACGACAAGGAGAAGCTTCAGGAAGAAACCCTGAAGTTCTACCAGGAGAACAAGGTGAACCCATTCGGGGGCTGCCTTCCGCTGATCGCGCAGATGCCGATCTTCTTTGCTCTTTACCAAGTCCTGGGAACACACGGCGGCAACCGCGGTCCGTCGTGGAACCTCCCTGCATACATCGACACGCTCCCGGTGCAAGCGCAGGCAGCCGCGAAGCAGTTCTGGATAATTCTTCCAGACATTACCTCAACACCGCAGTCCGTATACTCGAACGAAGGAATCGCGGCGCTCATTCCGTACGCTATCCTGGTGATTCTGTTCGGCTTGAGCGTATGGCTCCCTCAGCAGTTGATGCCAGGCGAGAATCAGCAGAAGTCGATGGGCAGGATCATGGCAGTGATGATGCTGTACTTCGGATGGATCAGCCCGGCGGGTGTTCTGCTGTACTGGGTCACCTCCAGCATGTTGGGCGTGGGGCAGCAGCAGATACAAGTCCGCTTCTACGCGAAGAAGGGAGGTCCCGAGCAATGAAGAAAGAGGCCGTAGGCGAGGGCGGCTCTGTACCGGAGGCGCTAGACGCCGCTCTCGAGGAGCTGGGTGTCCAGCAGGACGCGGTGGACTACGAAGTGGTCGAGGAGCCGGGACGACGGTTCCTTGGGCTTGGCGGCGAGAAGACAGCGCGCGTGCGCGTGTGGCTGAAGTCGGAGTTCGTCGACGAGATAGAAGAGGCCAAGAAGGTTGCGCGGGACATCCTCGATGTTCCGGATGAAGTGCCGACGGCAGAAGAGCCGGATGAAGTGCCGACGGCAGAAGAGCCGGGAGAAGGGCCGACGGCAGAAGAGCCGGGAGAAGGGCCAGCGAGGGATGAGATCAGCGAAGAGGAGCTGGACCGCGTCGCTGACGAGGCAGTCAGCGCGATTCGCAACGTTCTCGACTGCTTCGGTATCGAAGCGAGCATCGAGGAGTACGAAGGAGATGAAGGCGAGATCATCCTGGACGTAGTGGGGGGCGACCTCGCCGTTCTCATCGGGAGGCACGGAAAGACCCTGGACGCTCTGCAAACCCTCGTTGCGGCGATCACGACGAGGCAGCTGGGGTACAGGCACCCCGTAGTCGTGGACGTGGAGGGCTACAGGAATCGGCGCCGCGAGAAGCTCGAAGACATCGGTCGCAGGGCGGCAGATCGCGCAACACGCCAAGGTGCACCCGTTAAACTGCGTCCCATGAGCAGCTACGAACGCAGAATCGTGCACATCTGCCTACGCGACGACAAGCGAGTCACTACCGCCAGTGAGGGCGAGGAGCCCTTCCGCCAGGTTGTTGTCATGCCCAGGTGAAGTCGATCGACTGCTGTGTTGCAGCGACCGAAGGCCGCCATGAGGCGGCCTTCTTGCGTTCGGCTGCTCCTGGGGCAGACTATCGCATTTGTCTCGCCCGATCGAGCGCACAGCACGCCGCTCATTTCTTCGAAGCCGCCCCACCGAGCGGGGGCCCGGCTCGGAAGGTCCACTGCAGGAGCGATTCGCGACCGGAAGAACGAATACCGAACAGAAACCAGAGGATCGTACTCTACGTCCACGGCGACAAGCACCATGCGGAGCGCAGGGTCGCTCGAGCACGATCCAGCGTGACCACCCGCTTGCGAACCGAGTCCGGTTGCAGCAACGTGCTCAAGACGTGCGCTCCGGGCACCGTCCCCCAGAGAATGACGAAACTCCACGTTTCGACGAGTCTCGTCGTTTGGCGCGGCCCGCACCGGTAGCGTTGAGAGCGCGGAGTGCGGCCGGCGGTCCTGATCCCTATTCGCGGCTAGGGAAGGTGCGTCGAATCCCGAGAAGCGTTGCGGGTTCTGCTTCGCGCGCCCTTGGACTCCTCCAACAGCCGGATGTCGTGTATGATTCACGCCGAGATCAGGAAGAGGAGCCCCACATGAGTGTTTCACGTGAAACATCCGAGGACGACCTTCCGGGGCAATCCGAACTGGCCTCGGCAATCGACCGGCAGGCACGGGAACTCGGAATCGAGCTCCGCGAACAGGCAGCCGCCGCACTGGCAATGCACCTCCAGGCCGTCCTCCGACGGAACGAGTCGCTGAATCTCACCTCGATCGACGATCCGCTCGAAGCCGCGCGGTTGCACGTCGTGGACTCGCTCACGTTGCTCATCGCTCTTCAGCCGCCCGTCGGGCCCGCGCTCGACATCGGCTCGGGAGGTGGCTTTCCGGGTATCCCTGTCGCTCTGTGCTCCGGCATACCCGTTACTCTGCTGGAGGCCACACGGAAGAAGGCGAGCTTCCTGGCCGAAGTCGTCGAGCTGCTCGGCGTGAGCGACCAGGTCCAGGTCGTTGCGCAGCGCGCTGAAGAACACGCACTGCAAGAAGGGGCAAGCTACGCGACAATCATGGCGAGGGCCGTCGCGGGCCTCCCGTCATTGGTGGAGCTGTCGGCGCCGCTGATGGAGCCGGGAGCCAGGTTCGTTGCCATGAAGGGCCGGCTACGGTTAGAGGAGCGGGAACGCGGAGCTGAAGCTGCGCGGATTGTGGGCCTCGAGGAGTCAAGGGTGATTCGTCTAGAGCTCCCGGCAGGCGGAGAGCGCAGGACGATCGTTGTGTACGAAAGGACTGGGCGGCCAACCGTTGAGCTGCCACGAAGAATCGGGGCAGCTCAGAAGAGGCCGCTCGCATGACTTCCTCAGCGACGCCAAGTGTCCTACAATGTGCACGGCTGTGACGGGCGAGTAGGAGAGGATGGGGCCGTGACGTTTGAACAGACCGCCGATCTCGCCGAGAAGACGACCCAGGTCTTCGCGGTGGTCAACCAGAAGGGCGGAGTCGGGAAGAGTACGACCTCGGTCAACCTGGCGGCCTGTCTCGGCGAGCTGGGCGAGAAGGTCCTTGTTGTAGACCTGGACCCTCAGGGCAACCTGACTTCGGGATTCGGTCTCAACCGCAACCAACGCGAGTTCTGCATCTACGACGCCCTGATTGGCGACACACCCGTAGAGCAACTGATAGAACCTGTCGAAATCGAACATGTGTTCGCTATCCCGGCGACAATCCAGCTTGCGGGAGCCGAGATCGAACTGGTGTCTGCTCTGAGCCGTGAGAACAAACTGCGGCACATACTTGAACCAGTCATTAAAGACTTCGCGTACGTGATCATCGACTGCCCGCCATCCCTCGGCTTGCTCACGGTGAACGCCCTGACCGCCGCCGAGGGCCTCGTCATACCAATACAGTGCGAGTTCTACGCGCTGGAAGGACTTTCCAAATTGCTCGACAGCATACGCCTGATCAAGCGACACCTGAACGAGCGCCTGGAGATCTTCGGGGTCGTGATGACCATGTACGACAAACGCACGAAGCTCTCTCGGCAAGTCGTCGAGGAAGTGCGCGACTTCTTCACGGACAAGGTCTTCGAAACGCTGATACCTCGAACCGTGCGCTTGTCGGAGGCGCCTAGCTTCGGCCAACCCATAACGCTGTATGACCCGTCCGGAAAAGGCGCGGATGCCTACCGTAGTCTGGCGAAGGAAGTGATTGCCCGTGTCTAAGAAGGGCCTAGGTCGGGGGCTGTCCGCCCTGATTACCACCTCAGTCGAGGAGACAGGCGGGGAGCCGCTGGAGATTCCCGTCGACCAGATACGACCCAATCCGAAACAGCCGCGGACGGACATAGATGATGAGAGCGTCGCCGAACTTGCAGATTCGATCAGCAAGGTCGGGCTGCTCCAACCCATAATCGTTCGCCCCATGGCCGAAGGCTACGAGATCATCGCAGGTGAGCGGCGGTGGCGGGCCGCGAGACAGGTGGGCCTGGAACGCGTCGCCGTGCGAATCCTCTCGACTGACGAGGCGGAGTCCCTCGAGCTGGCGCTCATCGAGAATCTGCAACGAGAGGACCTGAACGCCATCGAAGAAGCGCACGGATACCGCCGTCTACTCAGCGAGCATCAGATGACGCAGGCGGAACTGGCAGCCAAAGTATCGAAGTCCCGCTCGGCCATTACCAACGCGCTGCGGCTCCTCGACCTTCCAGACGAGATTCAGCAGATGGTGTACGAGGGTTCTCTCTCGGCAGGACACGCCCGTGCGATTCTGGCAGTGCCGGACGAGGCCCAACGCGTTAGCCTGGCAGAGAAGGTTCGCTCGCAAGGGCTTTCGGTACGTGAGACCGAGAACCTGGCGCGACTCTATGCAGCCGGACAAGTCGAGCGCACTCCTCGGCCGGTCACGCCGAAGTCCTACAAGATCGTCGCGAGGAAGCTCCGACTCGTGCTGGGAACCAACGTACGCGTGCGCCAGGCGCAGAAGAAGGGCAAGATAGAGATCGACTTTCACGGCGAGGAGGATCTCGAGCGCATATTCCGCCTGTTGACCGAAGGCGGGGACGAGGCCCCTGCGGGGGAGGACACCCAATGAGAGAGAGAACCGAGTACTTCTTGATGGGCACGGTGACGGGTCTTGTGGTCGGGGGGCTTCTCGGCCTGCTGTTTGCGCCGGCCAGCGGCGCCAAGACACGTCGTCGGATCGCCGACGAAGCCATACGTGCAGCCGACGTTGCGCGTACGGTAGCAGAGCGTGCGGAGTATGCGGCCGAGGTGATCACCGAGCGAATGGATCACTACCTCGGCCGTGACGAAGAGGCCGCGTGGCGCCGAGTCAAGGAGATTCGAGAAGGCGTCGGGAAGTACACGCGGGCACAGACCACCGAGTGACGTCAGACCTCTTTGCGATGCTGACCCCACTGCTCGAGTAGGGGGTCAAAGTGTCGCTGACGCTCATCACGGGGCGCGCGAACTCGGGGAAGACCGGGCGCGTGTACCAGCTGCTCCTAGAAGCTGCGTCCGCAGGGGTGGGAGCGATTCTTGCGCTGCCGACCCAGCCGGACGTTCAGCGCGCCGTGCGCGAACTCTCTAGACGGTGCCCGCTGGGCATCCGGGTTGCGCGCCTCGACGACCTCATCGAAGAGAGTTGGCGGCTGCGCGGCGACGGCCGGAACCTTGTTGGCGACTCGGCAAGACTCGCCCTGTGCGAGCGCGTGGTTTCGGGAGTTCACCTCGAGGTGATCGCCGAGGAGGCGAGGGGGCGAGGGCTCGCGTCGCTGCTTGCACAGATCGTCCGCAGGAACGGCACTGACGTGCGCGGCGACGAAGGCATAGCGCGCGGCATCGCCTTGCTTGCCGATGCATACCGGTCGCATCTGGATGCGCGCGGTCTCGTTGAGGCGGCGGACGCGGTGCGCCAACTCCCGCGCTCGCAATCGCCGGCAGACACGCTGATCGCGGCCCATCGATTCACGGATCTTGCGCCGGCCC
>JAOUET010000081.1 GCA_029858605.1 Coriobacteriia bacterium
CGATGGTGGTGCTGGGAATTGCGTTCGCGATCCTCTTCGTGCTCGTGGGCAACAGGTTCATGGCACCGCTCGGCAAGGTCGTCGAGGCCCTGCGCGTCGCCTGCCAGGGCGAGATAGGGCGCAAGGTGGACGTCGACAGCCCGGACGAGTTTGGCGTGCTCGCGAAGTCGTACAACCAGATGCTCGACCTCATCGTCTACCTGATTCGACAGACCCAGGAATCCTCCAAGCGGCTCAGCCAGTCCTCCAGCGAGATTCTCTCTGCTACCGAGCAGCAGGCTTCGGGCTCCGCGGAGCAGGCCGCCTCGATCTCCGAGACCACGGCCACGATGGAGGAGCTCGCCGCGACGTACCGCCAGATCGCGGACAACGCGAACCAGGTGGTCAACATGGCCGAGGCTTCTCTCGGCAGTGCCGAGTCGGGCCAGCAAGCGGTCATGAACACGCTTTCGGCCATGGAAGAGATCAAGGTGAGAAGCCAGGCGTCCGCAAACAAGATACTGTCTTTGGGCGAGCGAAGTCAGCAGATCGGCCAGGTACTCGAGATCATCAATTCCATCGCCGACCAGACCAAGATACTCGCGCTCAACGCGGCCATCGAGGCGGCGCGTGCAGGTGAGGCTGGCAAGGGCTTTTCCGTCGTCGCGATCGAGATTCGCAAGCTTGCCGAGTCGGTCGTCGATTCGACCAGCGAGATATCCGGGATCATGACCGAGATCCAGAGTGCAGCCAACGATCTCGTGATCGCCACCGAGCAGGAGATGAAGCAGGTGCAGGGTGGCGTCGATCTCGCGCACACGACCGGCGAGTCTCTGGATCAGATCCTGGAGATGATCGAGCAGACCACGGTTGCCGCCAAGGAGATCTCGGCTGCGACGCAGCAACAGCGAAGTGCGACCGAGCAAGTCGTGAAGGCGATGCGAGAGGTCGCGGCCGTTGCGCAGCAGACTGCTGCGGGCGGCCGCCAGGTCGCATCGTCAGCCGAGGGGTTGTCCGTTATCGCAAAGGAATCGTCACAGGTCGGCTCCGCGTTCAAGATCGTCGGCTGACAGACGGCCGTCGAAAGGACCCTAGATGGTCGAGTTCGATCGAAGCGCGTTCATAACGAAGTTCCAGGAAGAGGCCGGCGAGTTGCTGCAGCGCCTGAACGAGGGCGTCATCAGCCTCGAGGGCGATTCGAAGAACCGCGAGCTCATCGATCAGATGCTGCGCGACGCGCACACCTTGAAGGGCAGCTCGCGAATGGTCGGCCTGATCGACATCTCGGACGTCGCCCACCGTCTCGAGGACATCATGGTGGGCGTTCGCGACGGACACATAGAGTACACGCCCGACATGTCGGACAACTTCTTCGAGGCGCTCGATGTGATCGTGTACCTCTCGGAGAATGCGGGGAAAGACGTTGACGAGTCGGGAATCGATCTGGAAGCAGTACAAGCGAAGCTTTCCGCGATAGCCGAGGCTCGAGATGAGCGCGAGACGGGGCCAGCCGAGGAGCCGGCAGAGTCCGAGATCGCGCCTCCGGCTTCGTCAACCGGCGGGGCGGCCGGAGACGAGAGCGACTACATCGAGATCCAAGAGGAGCACGTGGAGGCCCCGGCCGCCGCGGCTTCCGCAAGCGGTGTGGCGGCCCCGAAGGACGAATCCCTTCGGCCGAAGATCCAGCACACGATCCGAATCCGTACCGGGCAGATAGACCACCTCCTCAACCTGATCAGCGAGGTGGTCATCTCCCAGATCAAGGCCGAGCAGCGGATTGTCGAACTTCGGGGGAGCGTCTCGGAAATGTCGGAGATATGGGTGGCTTGGTCCCAGCTCAAGTCGACCCTCAACTCCCTGTCTGCCGAAGAAGAGACTCTCCTCACTCAAGTGATGGACGACGCGAGCAGGCTCGACGGCCTGCTGTCGGACCGTCGGCGCGCTTTGGCATCGTTCGCCAAGCTCTACATGGACGACACGAGCCGCACTTCCGTGGTCCTAAACGACCTTCAGGAACAGGGTATGCGGCTTAGAATGCTGCCCGTTTCGACCGTCTTCAACACGTTCCCGCGTGCGATGCGCGACTTGGCCAGATCGTTCAAGAAGGATGTGGAGCTGATCATCGAGGGTGGCGACACGGAACTCGACAAGAAGGTTCTCGAGGAGATCAACGACCCACTCATTCACATCATGCGCAACGCGGTCGATCACGGCATCGAATCGAGAGAGGTCCGCAAGCAGGCTGGCAAGCCGGAACAAGGCACGATACGCATGATCGCGCGCCAAGAGGGCGACCACATAGTGATCGAGGTGTCCGACGACGGCGCCGGCATCGATCCCGCAAAGGTTCGCACCGCTGCGATCCGCAAGGGCTACATCTCGGAGGCCGAGTCCAAGGCCATGTCGGAACGCGAGGCCACGTACTTGATCTTCGAGAAGGGCTTCTCGACGAGTGCGATCATCACGGAGATATCCGGTCGAGGCGTCGGCATGGACGTGGTTCGGGAGTATATCGTCGAGAAGCTGAAGGGCTCTCTCGACGTGTGGAGCGAGTTGGGCGCGGGTTCCACGTTCAGACTCACGATCCCGCTCACGCTGGCGATCATCAGGGCGCTGATGTTGCGCGTCGGCGACCAGGTGTTCGCGCTTCCAACCGCTTCTGTCGAGGAGACTCTGCGCATCCAGCCCGAAGAGATCATCAAGGTCGAGGGACGAGAGGTGATTCGCCGCCAAAGGCGCACCGTACCCCTTGTACGCCTCGGCGACATCCTCTCGGTGCCCGCGCACGGTCACGAGGGGGCCAAGATACCTATCGCCACCATCGGGTTCTCGGGCCACCGCATGGGCTTCATCGTCGACCAGCTGGTCGGCGAGCAGCAGATAGTGATCAAGACTCTCGGGAGCCACCTGCAGAAGATCGAGAACGTCGCCGGCGTGACGGTTCTCGGAGCGGGCGAGGTCGTCCCTATACTCAACGTCCCGGATCTGATGGAGAACGCTCGCTATCGTGCGGGACAGACTGTCACCGCGGTGGAGGCCGAAGAGCGAACGGGGCCGAGGCAGATCCTCATCTGCGAGGACTCGTTCACGACTAGAGAGCTGGAGCGATCGATTTTCGAAGCTGCGGGATACGACGTCGAGGTAGCCGTGGACGGCGCCCAAGGATACAGCAAGCTCAAAGAGGGCATGTCGGTCGATGCCGTGATCACCGACGTCCAGATGCCGAATATGACCGGGTTCGAACTCACTCGGGCGATCCGGTCCGACTCGAACCTGTCGCACATACCCGTGGTCATCGTGACTTCGCTGGAGCGTGACGAGGAGAAGACGGAAGGCATCGACGCAGGCGCGGATGCCTACATCACAAAGTCCGTCTTCAACCAGGACACGCTCCTCGACACCGTCGAGCGGCTGATTCGATAGACCTTCCGGCAAGGAGCACCGTGACCGAAGAAGACAGGATTCGAGTACTCGTCGTCGACGACTCTCTAGTGGCGCGCGAGATGCTGGCGCAGATTCTCGCGACAGACTCGAGCATCGAGGTGGTGGGGTTCGCGCGAGACGGGCGCGAGGCCGCGGATGCGGTCGCACATCTTCGGCCGGACCTCGTCACGATGGACATCCACATGCCGAGGATGGACGGCCTCGAGGCGACCGAGCGCATCATGGCCTACACGCCCACACCCATACTCGTCGTTTCCTCGTCGGTTCACGGCGAGGGCATGGGCCGAGCGTTCGACGCGCTCACGTTTGGCGCTCTTGAGGTCATCAAGAAGCCTGAGCCTCGGGACTGGGCTGACCTGGAACATATCGGTCGCGAGGTAATACGGCGAGTGAAGGTCCTGTCAAAGGTCAAGGTCATCACCCACATCGGTGGGCGAAGGCCGCGGAAGACGAGCGGTGTACCCGTCCCTCCGCACGCCGAGAAGCCCGGAGGCCGCTCCCTCGTCGCGGTGGGTTCGTCGACGGGGGGACCCTCGGCTCTGCTCGAGATCCTAGGCCGGCTCCCAGGAGACCTGCCGGCACCGATCGTGATCGCCCAACACATCGCCGACGGCTTCGTTCCCGGTCTCGTATCGTGGTTGGACTCGGGCAGCGAGATGACCGTGCGCGAGGCCGAGGAGGGCGGTCGGGTCCACGAGGGCTGCGCCTATATAGCGCCGACGAGCATCAACCTGGAGATGGACAACGAGGTCATGCGCTTCTCGACGCCACAGAAGGACCAGCTCTACGTCCCGTGCGCGGACACTCTCTTCGACTCGGTCGCGCGTGGTTTCGGACGACAGGCAGTCGGCGTGATTCTTACCGGCATGGGCGCGGACGGTGCCGCGGGGCTCAAACGCATGCGGGACGCGGGGGCAGCCACGATCGCCCAGGATGAGAAGACGTCGACTGTGTACGGCATGCCGAAAGCCGCTGTAGAGCGCGGGGCCGTCGAGAGCGTGCTTCCGGTCCATGAGATCGCCGGTCGCCTCCAGAACCTCATCACCGGAGAGGACGGCTGAGGCGGCCGGGACGTGAGTCCCGGAGGGTGAACGACTTGCCGGGAGGATCGCTAGTGCAGCGGGTATACTGCTCGTCATGAACGCGCTTCCCATCGGGGTTTTCGACTCCGGACTCGGAGGGCTAACGGTTGCGGGCGAGATCATGCGCGCGCTGCCCCACGAGTCCATCGTGTATTTCGGCGATACGGCTCGCTGCCCGTATGGGCCCCGAGATCTCGACGAAGTCCGGCGCTACGTTCTCGAGATCGGCGCGTGGCTTGCCGATCGCCCGGTCAAACTGATAGTGATCGCCTGCAACACTGGGACGGCCGCCGGCCTCGCCCTCGCGCAACGCGAGTTCGACGTGCCCGTCGTGGGTGTTGTCGAGCCCGGGGCTCGTGCCGCCGTGTATTCGTCGACGAACCGCAGGATCGGTGTCATCGGCACGGTGGGCACCATCGAGTCGGGTGCCTACAGCCGTGCCGTCCGCATGATTGATGCGGGAGTGACGGTGTTCTCGATAGCCACACCCAAGTTCGTGGATGTGGTCGAGTCCGGGCTGCGTATGGGTCCGGGCACGCTGGAGGACTGGCTCGCCGAGTCGTCGGACGTCTTCATCCGACCGTCTTTCTTTCAGATGGCTCGCGACTACCTGGATCCGCTCAAGCGCAGCGGAATCGACACGCTTGTCCTCGGCTGCACGCACTTCCCGCTCTTGTCGGCTGCCATACAGCAGGTGGTCGGCCAGCAGGTGACCTTGATCTCGTCTGCCGAAGAGACCGCGCGCGAAGTGGCGGAAACGCTGGGACGCCGGGAGCACATGGCGGCGCAGGACAGCGAGGTTCGCGTCGACTTCGCGACGACCGGTGACGCCGACGAGTTCGCACGCCTCGGCGCTCGCGTGCTGCGCAGGCGCATTGACGGCGTGGAGCACGTGCCGCTTGAGGCGCTAGCCGCGCTGACACCTGCCGAGAGCCTCGAGACTCTCGAACGCTGCGCCTCCGAGGAGGCTGCATGCGACTGACGGTCCTCGGCTCTTCGGCTTCCTACGCATCGGCCGGGCAGGCCTGCGCGGGATACCTGGTCGAGACCGGCGATACCCGAGTACTCCTGGACTGCGGCCACGGCGTTCTTGCGAACCTGGCGCGCGCGCTGGACCCCTTGCTGCTGAACGCGGTGTTCGTCACGCACGGGCACATCGATCACTTCGCGGACGTCTACGCACTTCAGGCCCTGTTGCGCTACGCCCCGGAGGGGCCGGCCGACCCGATGCCGCTCTACGCCCCCGAGGGGCTCTTCGACAGGATGGCGCTAGTGCTCTCGAAGAAGGGTGCCGAAGAGTTGGCTGCGGCGTTTCTCGCGCACTCATTCGCCGAAGGCACGGGAATCCGGGTCGGCGACGTGCTCGTCACGCCGATGCGCGTCGATCACGGGGACGATGCGTTCGCGCTGAGGATCGAAGCCGAAGGCAGCTCGATCTGCTACACCGCGGACACGGCTCCAGGTGATGCCGCGATCGCGGCTGCCGAAGGCTGCGACCTGCTCCTCGCCGAAGCGACTCTGCCCGAGCGGTATGCCGGACGGGCCCAGCACATGACCGGGCGCGAGGCGGGGCTTCTCGGCAGACAGTCCGGCGCGAAGCAGTTGGTGGTGACGCACGTGTGGCCCACCAACGACCGCGAGACCGTGGCGCGCGAAGCCAGCGACGCCTACGGCTCCGCAGCGGTCGTTGCCAGCGAGTTCGACGTCTTCGTTCTAGAATGAGGCACCCGATCTCATAGAGGAGTGAACGTGGCCGATCGACAGAATAGCCGAGGGGCAGGCGAGCTTCGCCCAGTTCGATTGACGCGGCGCTACCTGCGCTACGCGCACGGCAGCTGCCTGTTCGAGCTGGGCGACACGCGCGTCCTGTGTGCGGCGAATGTCAGCGAGGGCGTGGCGATGTGGCGCAAGGGGGGCGGGATGGGGTGGTTGACTGCCGAATACTCCCTCTTGCCTGCGTCGACGCACACGCGCACGAGACGCGAAGCAACCTCAGGCGGTCTACGAGGCCGCACTCACGAGATACAGCGCATGATCGGCCGGTCGCTTCGCGCGGTCGTGGACATGGGCGGTTTTGGAGGCGAGTACACGGTCAACGTGGACTGCGACGTCCTTCAGGCAGACGGTGGAACGCGTACTGCGGCGGTCACCGGTGCCTGCCTCGCGGTTCACGACGCCCTCGTGACTTGGCGAGACGCGGGCAAGATGTCCGAGATCCCGCTGATCGACTTCGTGGGGGCGACTTCTGTCGGCATGGTGGACGGTGAGGTCCTGCTCGATCTGGACTACGGCGAAGACAGCAATGCCGAGATCGACATGAACGTCGTCATGGACGGTCGCGGCCGCTTCATCGAAGTGCAGGGGACGGGCGAGCGCACGCCGTTCGACCGCTCTGTTCTCGACAATATGCTCGATCTTGCCACCGAGGGCATCGGCCGACTCGTCGAGCTGCAACGTCGTGTTGTGGCGGAGGACGCGGATGTCTTCGAGCTCTGACGCTTCCGGAGCCGATGGCCACAGGCGAGTCGTCGTTTCCACCCGCAATCGAGGCAAGCTCGCCGAGATTCAGGCCGCCCTCGACTTCCCGGGCTGGGAGTTTGCCGCCGCGCCCGACCTGGGCGACTGGGTCGAACCCGAGGAGACCGGCGAGACCTTCCTCGAGAACGCGCGGATCAAGGCCCGCGCGGCGCACGAGCGCTTCGGGACCGCCGCGCTCGCAGACGACTCGGGGTTGGAGGTGGACGCCCTGGGCGGAGAACCGGGAGTCTACTCGTCTCGCTACGCGGGTCCGGAAGCCACCGACGACGACAACAATCGGCAGCTGTTAGCCGCACTGGCCAACGTGCCCCTCGATCAGCGGGCCGCGCGCTTTCGAAGCGTTGTCGTGTTCGTGGATGCGGAGGGGATCGAAACGGTCGTGGAGGGTACGTGCGAGGGGCACATCGGCACGGAACCGCGCGGTACCGGCGGCTTTGGCTACGATCCGCTGTTCCTGCCGGACGCCGTGACGGATCGCACGATGGCCGAACTCGAGATGGCCGAGAAGAACGCCATCAGCCATCGGGGCGCGGCGCTCCGAGCGCTCCACGACGCTCTCGCGCGTCAAAGGGCGTGAAGGATCTCGGAGCACGCGCCCCCTCTGGGCGTGGCCTCCACCCGCGGCCTCGCGCGAGCTGTTTGCCGAGGCACGCCATCGCACATATACTGTGTCCTGCCCTCAGGCATCTCGGCCCGCGAGGGCCCAGGTAGAGGGTGAGGTCGGGCCGTGGCGCAGTTTGGTAGCGCATCTGCTTTGGGAGCAGAGGGTCGTCGGTTCGAATCCGGCCGGCCCGACCAGCATGCGGCCGTAGTTCAATTGGTAGAGCCCCAGCCTTCCAAGCTGGTTGTTGCGGGTTCGAGTCCCGTCGGCCGCTCCATTGACAATGCGG
>JAOUET010000082.1 GCA_029858605.1 Coriobacteriia bacterium
CAACGAGATCGGCGGCACCGAGATAACGGCGAACGACAGAACCGTCTGTTCGGCATGCCACACGAACGCCTCGACGTCGTTCCCTGCGGGCGAGGCGCAACGTGAGGCAGGCACCGGGTATCTGACGGATGGGACCTGGCCGGGCGACGCGGTCTACAACACGGCATGGAACGCAGTCGCGCGCACCGGAAGCGCTCACCTGACCGCACTCGGAGGGGGAGGCTCATCGCTTCCTGGCATCTACGCGGCCGGTGACTGCAAGATCTGTCACGACGTGCACGGCACCGCGAACACATACGACGAGCTGCGGCTGACGTTCACGGATGCCCAGTTCACCATATGCTTCGACTGTCACGATTCCGACGGCACGTCCTCCGTGGACATCAAGCAGTACTATCCGCCCGCGGCGGGCGGCACGAACGGCGGAGACCGAGCCGGACACCAGGTTGTGACCAGTGTCGTCGGCGCAAACCTTGCGCTCGGTGAAGCGATACCCTGCTACGACTGCCACAACCCCCACGGTTCGCAGTCGGCCCACATGCTGCAGGTTCGCGACATCGGTGACGGCGCGGGCGAGATCGACGTTTCCAGTGACGACGGTGTGCGCAAATTCTGCTTCGCCTGCCATGCCACCAGCGATACGGCGGAGGGCTGGACCGGTTCGGCTTGGGCCGATATCACGGGCGCCACCGTTGAGGGCTTCGAGCGAGATGGCTCCGACGGCAGCGTGCTGCGGCTTCCGAATGTGAACGGGCACCGCAAGGCTGATGCACAGTCCTGCTACCAGTGTCATGGCAACGATGCCACGAACAATGTGCACAACCCGACCGGAGGCATCTCCGACGGCGGACAGGACTGCTACGGCTGCCATTCGGCGTACCAATCGCCGATGGAGGACGGGATTGGCGCCAAGACCGGTGCGACGCGTGCGAACTTCTACCACCACGTGCTCGGCAGCGCAACCAACGACGGCGACAAGGCGTTCGCGGCCGGCTCGTACCCGACCTCGACGAGCGACGTCTACTGCCTGAGCTGCCACGTCGACCACGACAAGTTCAACGCGACCAAGGCGGCCAACCTGAGGGACGCGCTGGGCTCGAGCCCCGGCACCTCGACGGCAGACTACTCGTCAGCTACGGACAGCGGCATATGCACGGAGTGTCACGCAAGCAGTCTGGCGAAGCAGAGTCCGGGGACGGATCAGAAGGACGACGAGTCCACCGCTACGCCGAAGATCGTGCCGGGTAGCGGTGCCTCGCAGTTCGGGGCATCGGCACACGACTACTACGCGACCTCGACCTACGGCGATGCGACCACGTTCAACGCGAACTGCTCTAAGTGTCACAACGACGAACAGACCAAGGACTTCCAGACCTCGACGTACAGATTCGGCGTGCACTGGTCAGCAGCCAGACGCATCCTTTCCGCTCTCGGCGGCACGGTGACAGACCCGCTGCAGGAGCAGCACTGCTACAGGTGCCACTCGGCGACCGGGGACGGGCTCACCGGCAACAAGACGGTAGCCAACCGCGACTGGTACGACGCGACGGCGATGGGCACCGCTTCCGAGCGCGTCTACCAGCAGTTCCAAAAGACTTCCGCGCATCCGGTGGTGGCTGCAGGCGGCGATTCGGTCGAGTGCGAGAGCTGCCACAACGCTCACGTGGTCACGACTGGCAACACCAAGGTCACGGACCCCGACAACACGTACAACGCCTACACCTACACCGACATAACGAATCAGCCGACATACTGCCTGAAGTGCCACGACGGGGCGCTCCCGACGTACATCGTCGATGGCACGACGTACAGGCCTTACGCCGTGACCCAGGCGGACACCGCGCTCAACAACAAGAGCACGTATGCGGCTCGGGGTCACTGGAGCACTGCGGGCTCCATCTCGGCCGGCGAGCGCCGGTCGTGCGCCGTGTGTCACGAGAACCACGGGTCCGACTATCCCAAGCTGCTGGGGGCTTACGATGTTGCCACGAGCAGCAACCGCATCAACGGCACAGCGATCACCGGCAACAACAACACCGTCTGTTCGGCTTGCCATAGTGCCGCTTCAACGAGCTTCCCGGCGTTCACGCGAGAGGCTGTGACGGGCTACCCGACGGACGGCACGTGGCCAGGCGACGCCGTGTACAACACGGCCTGGAACGCAGTCACGCACACGGGAAGCGGCCACCTGGGTGCCAACGGCGGCGGCACCTCTACGCTGCCCAGCAAGTTCGCCGGCTCGTGCAACGTGTGCCACAACGTCCACGGGACGGCGAATACCTACGACGAACTCAACCTGGCTCTCGCCAAGCAGAACTTTGCAGTCTGCTTCGACTGCCACGACTCCGACGGCCCGGCGGCGCGGAACATCAAGACGTACTACCCGGTTGCGGCCGGAGGTTCCGGAGGCGGTAGCGGGCATGAGATAGTCTCGGATGTCGTAGGTGCGAACCTGGCCCTCGGCGAAGCTCTGCCGTGCTACGACTGCCACAACCCGCACGGCACTTCCAGCTCGAGCTACGGCCTGCTCGTCGTCACCATGACCGACGGCAGTACGACGATCGTGCTGGGGGACGGCGTCGACGAGATCAAGATGAGCCCGGCGGACCAGTCTACTGCGGCCAACGTGCGCAACTTCTGCTTCTGCTGCCACACCACATCCGACACCAGCAAAGGATGGAACGGGTCGGCCCTTGCAGTCGTGGTTGCGGGTGCTCAAGTCGAGGGCTTCGACAGAACCACGGGTTCACAACTGCGTCTGCCGGCCCGCAGCGGCCACAGAGAGGCCGACAACCAGAGCTGCTACGTGTGTCACGGAGATGACTACTCGGGACTCTCGACGAACAACGTACACAACCCGAGCGGAGGCGTGTCAGAGGGCGGCACGGACTGCTACGCGTGCCACTCGACGTACCAGACCTACATGGAAGACGGTCTCGGCACGAAGACTGGCGCAAGTCGGGCGACCGTATATCACCACGTGATGGGCAGCGCCACCAACGAGGGTGACAGAGCATTTGGGTTCGGCTCGTACCCGACATCGGAGACCGACCTGTACTGCCTGAGCTGCCACGTGGATCACGACCGGTTCAACGCCAGCATGTCCAGCAACTTGAGGCAGACAATAAACGGCCCGAGTCCTGCCGCCACAGACAGCGACTATCTGACCTCCGGAACGTTCGGTGTTTGCGTCAACTGTCACGACACCAGCTTGAGCAAGCAGGTTGGAACTGATCAGAAGGACGACGGGTCCACGGCCACACCTGTCATAGCTGGAGGGACGGGTGCGGGCGGCTTCGGCAACTCGGCCCACCAATACACCACCACCTCATCGTTCGGTGACGCGACCACCTTCAAGGCGAACTGCTCCAAGTGTCACAACGACGAGAACAATCCCGCCTACAAGGACTTCCAGACCTCGACCAACCGGTTCGGCATCCACTGGTCTGCGACCCGACGCATTCTCTCGGCGTTGGGTGGAGCCGTGGCAGACCCGCTTCAAGAAAGCCACTGCTACCGATGTCACTCGCGCACTACTGATGGCCTGGCGGGCACCAAGAAGAGCGTGGCTGGCCGCGACTGGTACGACGCAGCGAATATGACGGCGGCTTCCGAGCGCGTGTACGCGCAGTTCCAGTTGACGAGCAAGCACCCGGTCGTGGCAGCCGGCGGCGACTCCGTCGAGTGCGAGAGCTGCCACAACGCTCACGTCGTCACGACGAGCGCGATCGTCACGGATCCGGACAACACGTACAACGCCTACACCTACACCGACGTCACGAACCAGCCGACATACTGCCTGAAGTGTCACGACGGGGTGCTCCCGACATATGTCGTGGACGGCACGACGTACAGGCCTTACGCCGTGACCCAGGCCGACACTGCGCTCAACAACAAGAGCACCTATGCGGCTCGGGGTCATTGGAGCACGGCCGGATCGATCTCGGCCGGCGAGCGCCAGTCCTGCGCCGCATGCCACGACAACCACGGTTCGAACGCGCCGAAGCTGCTCGGCGCATACGACATGGTCGACAGCCGCAACGAGATCAACGGCTCTGAGATCACGGCGAACGACAACACCGTGTGCACCGCGTGCCACACTGGCGCCTCCACCAGCTACCCGACGTTCACGCGTGAGGCGGTTACCGGCTATCCGATGGACGGCACGTGGCCGGGCAACGCGGTGTACATCGGAGCCAACGGCATCCACCGTGGGGATGCGGACGGCCAGGACGTGATATGGCCGAGCAGCGGCTATGCTGATGGCGACTGCAAGAACTGCCACGACGTACACGGAACCGCCAACACATACGACGAACTTCGCGGAACATTCGAGAACGCGGACTTCGGCAACTGCTTCGCGTGTCACGATGGCGACCCATCGAACATCAACATCAAGCAGTACTATCCAGTGGCGAACGGCGGGACGGCTGTGCAGACGGCCCAAACGAACTTCGGGCACAAGATCCAGGTCCCGACCGGCACCCTCACTGCGGGTGAGGGTCTGCCTTGCTACGACTGCCACAACCCGCACGGGAACGCGAACAGCCCCGACGGCCTGCTCGTGCAAACGATGACGGACGGTTCGACCACAATCATGGTTGGAGACGCCGCTGGTGAGATTGACATGAGCTCCGGGGCCAGCCGCCGCCGCTTCTGCTTCGCGTGCCACACGACGGCCGACACCACCGCGGGCTGGAACGGATCCAGCTACGCCGTGGTCGGCGCCGGTGCGCTGGTCGAGGGCATCGATCGTACCGTCTACGATGCGGGCAACAAACGTGGACTCAAGCTTCCGCCGGTGAGCGGGCACAACCAGGCTGACGGGCAGGACTGCTACGGCTGTCACGGGAGCGACTACACAGGGGCTACTACGAACAACGTGCACAATCCGGGCCCCGGTGGCAGTAACGGCGGCATAAACTGCCTCAACTGCCACGGTGCCTCATCGAGCGAGCGCTACGACCGCATGATCAGCGACACCGGCTACTACCACCACGTGCTGGATTCGGCCACACCGGGCAACGCTCCGAACACGGGCACGTATCCGACATCGGAGACGGTCCTCGAGTGCGTGAGCTGCCACACGGATCACAATTACTTCAACAGCAACAAGGGCGCGAACCTGCGCAACCGCATCAACGACACGGCGGGCACGGCCTCGAACCAGGACTTCGTCGCGGGCGGTAGCGGGGCGAACAACTACGACGACGGCATCTGCTTGAGCTGCCACTATGCGGCACGCACGAAGAGCTCTTCACAAAAGACCGCGAATGCGTCGGCGCAAACGCTTGCGATGAGCGCTACGAACTATGACGTGTCGCTGCACGACTACGAGGTCAACAACTCGGCTTTGGTTGGATACGGCACATCGGCGTTCCGAGCCAACTGCACCAAGTGTCACGACGACGAGCAGGAGACGCTGAAGACGTACCAGTCCGGAACGTACAAGATCGGCACGCACTATTCGGCTGAAGCGCGCATCGCCAAGGCGCTGGGTGCGGCGCTTACCGCGTCGGGCACCGCCACGGAAGAGAACCTCTGCTACGAGTGTCATTCGACGACCGCAAACGGGTTCAAGTCAGTGGCGAACCGCGATGGATACAACGTGATCGCCATGACATCGGCTTCGGAAGCGATCTACAACGAGTTCAATACGAGAACGAACAGGCATCCGGTGGCCACCTTCTCGGGCAGGCACAAAGCCGATGAGGGTGGATCCTCCAACTGGAACCCGGCATCGAGTCGTCACGTCGAGTGCGAAGACTGCCACAACCCGCACGAGGCGCGCACAGGAATCACCGCGTGGCCGGACAACACGAGCGAGCGAGGAAGCACCGCGCCCGCGATAGCTGGCTCCAACCTGGGCGTCTGGGGCGTGGGTCTCAACGGCAGCAACTGGTCGTGGGCGGGCATGGCCTCGCCCAATGCGCAGGACTCCACGTACCCGACCTACTCGCGGTTGACTACGTCGGGATACCAGTGGCAGCTATGTCTGAAGTGTCACAGCACGTATGCGTGGGGCACGACAGCTCCCACAGTTTCGGTCAACCTGTCAGGCCAGACGGGCGGCAAGCAAACGGACGTGGGCGAGGACTTCAGCCCGACGCAGCTCGCCTACCATCCGCTCTTCGCGACCGGCTTGAACCAGCCGGCTGTGGGCCTGAACTCAGCGTGGAACACCGCCACCCTGCGCAGGAATATCAACGGGACCTCCAGCGGGAACGGCCTCTCGAACACGTTTACAGACGGGTGGAGGACGACCAGCATCGTGGTGTGTAGCGACTGCCATGGCAGTAGCGATGCAGCCGCGCCTTCCGGGCCGCACGGATCAGACAACAGGTGGCTTCTGCAAGGTCTTGATCCGAACATCAAGATCACCACGGTGGCGAACGGGACCGAGACCATAACCCAGCGCATCGGCGCTGCAGCGGTCACCGCGAGCGCGGCGAACTTCTGCCTGAACTGCCACCGTCCCGACGTCTACGGCTGGAACAACACCTGTGCTCCCAACACTGATGCGGCGACACTGTCGAGGTTCTCGCACTCCACGATGTCGTCTTCGTGCTACCAGACGGCACAGTTCAAGCCAGCGGCTCTGCAGTGGTCGAGCTGTCTGCACTGTCACGGCGGGCGCAAGGACAACAGCTCGTACTTGAGTCCCGCGAACACCGTCGTACAGTCTGGCGCTGTGCACGGCACCAGCATGGGCACGGGACATCCGAACGCCACGTACACGGACAATATGGGCCCGCGTTTCATGAACGGCGCATCGTGGTCGCAGCACAAGCTCGGGAATGTCGATCAAGTCGTCGGCTGCTTCAACTTCAACTCCAAGGCAGGCGACCCTTGTCCGGCCGCCACCGACTCCTACTCATCGTGCACGAAGCACACGCCGAACACGTATGCGGCGAACTACGCGTACTGATGTCTCGCTCGGGGCCACCGGCAGTGCCTCTTCCAGTACTTGTCTTGCTCGCGGTGTTCTTCCTGGCGCCCCTCATGGCTTGCAGCAGTACAAGCGCAGAGGGTGCCGATGTCGACGCCGTGAGGGCCTACGTTGACGCGCTCGAGCCGGCGCTCTCCGCAGAGATGTTGGACCCGCTCCGCGCGGCGGCCACCGAGGGCCAGGTCGAGCGCGTTCGCCTGTACGTGACGATGCAGCTGGGCGATGGTAGACGGATGTCTCCGGCGTTACTCGAACTGTCGATCACCCACGTGGAACGCAGCGAGGACCGCTCGCTGGTAGAGACCAGGGAACGGTGGCGCGTGGAGTCGTTCGACGCGGAGTCGGGCGAGAGCATGGGCTTGGAGCAGTACGATGTGGTGGTCGGCTACACGGTCACTCTTGCGGATGGCAAGTGGAGGGTGAGTGAGGTCGAGGAGCTCGAAAGGGAGACTCGTGAGCTCGACGCGGGTGAATGAAGAGGCCCGTTCGGGCTTCATCCACCGCACATTCTGGTGGTTTGCCAGCTACCGTGCTTCATTCTGGATTCTCGCAGTATGGTTTCTGATGATCGCCGTGTGGGTGGTGCCGTTCCAAGTGACTGGACAGCCTGCCGAGACACTCGAGCGTATCGGATGGCAATGGGCGCCAATGCGCGTGGTCTATGCGTTTATGGCGGTTGCCTTGGTCCTTTGCACGTACTCGAGGCTGACACGGGATTGGGAGAAGGTCAGAGCGCGCAACCTACCGAAGCAGCCCCCTTCGGCCTCTGTAGTCGTTGAACTCATGAGTCTCGACGATTTGTCAGGCCAACTCGAGAAGAGAGGCTACGATGTAGAGAGGCAGACCGATCGGCTACATGCGGTAAAGAACCGCTTCGCTCCCCTCGGCGGATC
>JAOUET010000083.1 GCA_029858605.1 Coriobacteriia bacterium
CCGACTTGCCAGCCATCGAGATCGGGTCCTCAAAGGATCTTCGTGTGGGACAGTTCGTGGTCGCGGTGGGTAGTCCGTTCGGGTTGGACAAGACGGTCACGGCGGGGATCATATCCGCGCTCGGACGGTCGAGCTTCGCGGGTGACGGCCAGGACGTCACGGCCTACACGAATCTCATCCAGACAGATGCCGCAATCAACCCGGGCAACTCCGGCGGAGCGCTCGTGGACGAGGAGGGCCGCCTAATCGGCATCAACACGCTCATCCAGTCACCGTCGGGAACGTTCGGTGCTCCTCAGTCTGCGGGCATCGGATTCGCGATCCCGATCGATCTGGGCATGAGTGTGGCGGAGCAGCTCATCGATACGGGACACGCGATTCATCCGTACATGGGTGTCGCCACGTCGACGATCGATGAGAGCGTTGCCGCGCAGTACGATCTGCCGGTCTCACACGGGGCCATCGTGACGTTCGTGGAGCCGGACTCGCCTGCCGAGGCTGCCGGTATGGAGCGTGGAGACATCATCACTCGCATCGGCGGTCGTGATGTCGAGGGGGCCGAGGACATCTCTGCCGCCGTTCGCTCGGCAGACATCGGCGACGTGCTGAAGGTCGCAGCCATTCGCGGAGACGTCGAGGTCGATCTGGAAGTCAAACTCGCCTCCGACGTTCTGTCGCAGTAGGCAGCCGTGCCGGCGCGCCTCACCATCATCGCTGTTGGGAAGCTCAAGGAGCGTCATTGGCGCGATGCCGCCGAGGAGTACCTGAAGCGCCTCAAGGCATACGCGACGATCGAGGTCGTGGAGGTCAAGGATCGGGACTTGTCGCGTGACGCGGCTCGCGCCGTTGCGGACGAAGGCGCAGACATCCTCGATGCGGTTCCCGCCGGCGCGCACGTGGTGGCATTGGACTCTGGCGGCCGGCAGATGTCCTCGGAACAGTTCGCGGAGTGGCTGTCTGCCCACGGGCTCGAGGGACGCAGTCACGTCGCAGTGCTGGTGGGTGGGACCGCCGGTCTCTCGCGGGACGTGCTCGATCGCGCCGAGGAGAAGCTGTCCTTGGGCAAGATCACGCTGCCGCACCAGCTGGCACGAGTGGTCGTGCTGGAACAGCTGTATCGTGCTTTCCGGATCATGCGCAACGAGCCCTACCATCGTTGAGACGCGATGCCTGACTCTCCGCTCGCGGCAGCTCAGGTCGCCGCTCACCGAAGTACGCATACCGTCCGCAGCGACATGCACCGGATTCTGCACGCGGCACGGCCGTTGCTGGGCATAACTGCCAGAGGCGTCGTACGAGTGGCACGGGAGGTGCCCAACATGAACAAATGTCCGGGCGCAGACCTGCGATCCATAACTGCGGAAGACTTGACGTGTCCCTCGTGCGGCGCTCGTGTCGAGCTGTTCAGCGACGAACAGAAGCGCCGCTGTCCGAAGTGCGGCTCTCGCGTCATTCGCGAGGCGACGCCCATGTGTGCGGCCTGGTGCGACGCCGCACGTGAGTGTTTGGGAGCGGAGCGCTACGAGCAGCTGGTAGGGAGCGGGAAGCTGGACTCGGTGCCCGACAAGGTGCCCGAGGACTGAGGGATTCCCGGACGGATTCGCACGCTGCCGCAATCCTCTATCGGGCCTTCTTCACACCGACCGCAGTGGCCTTGAGTCCCGGTATCTTCGAGAGCGGGTCGAGATGCTCTCCAGTCGTGAGCAAGTTGGCTGCGGCATCGGCGAAGTGGAAGGGCATGAAGATCACGCCCGGCTTGATGTCCGAAGAGATGCGGGCGGGGGCGCGTACGGTATCCCGCCTGCTTGAGATTTCGAGCATGTCACCCTCGCGAATGTCCATGCGCTCGGCGTCTTCGGGACCGACCTCGACGTAGCCGCTTGGACTCAGATCGGAAAGGCCGTCGGTTCTGCCGGTCATCGTGTTCGTGTGGAAGTTCCACAGATTGCGCCCGGTGGTCATCACGAACGGCAGGGCATCGTCGGTCGGGTCCGTCGGCGGCACGTACTCGATTGGCGCGAACGCGCCCTTGCCGCGGGTGAACCCGTCGGTGTGAAGAATCGGCGTTCCCGGGTGGTCTTCGTCGGGGCAAGGCCACTGCAGCGAGCCCTCGTTCTCCAGCCGTGCGAACGTGATGCCGCCGTACTGAGGCGTCAGCGCGCCCATTTCGGTCATCACGTCGCCAGGCCCGTCGTAGTCCCACGATTGTCCCAAAGCCTCGGCGACTCGCGTGAGGATCTCGAGGTCGGAGAGTGCCTGGCCGGGTGCATCCACAACCTTGCGAACGCGCTGCACGCGGCGATCGGTGTTGGTGAACGTACCCTCCTTCTCCAGGAAGGAGGCGGCTGGTAGCACCACGTCGGCGTAGGCGGCAGTCTCTGAGAGGAAGATATCTTGCACGACGAGGAACTCGAGCGAGTCGAGCGCCTTGCGCACGTGCGCCTGGTCGGGATCTGCGATCACAGGATTCTCTCCCATGACGTACATCGCCTTCAGCTCGCCACGGCACGCGGCATCCATCATCTCGACGAGCGTAAGACCGGGCGTGTCGGAGAGCTTGATGTCGGTCTCCCAGTAGTCGCACGCGCGGTCGAGCGTGCCCTGGTCAATCACGCTCTGGTAGCCGGGAAGGCAGTTGGGGAGGCAAGCGAGGTCGCATGCGCCCTGCACGTTGTTCTGCCCACGCAGTGGATTGACGCCCGTGCCGGGACGGCCGATCTGGCCCGTCAGCATGGCGAGGTTCGCCACTGCGCGAACCTGTCCCGTGCCGGACGTGTGCTGGGTGACGCCCATGCAGTACACGATCGCCGCCCGCTCCGCCGTGGCGTAGGCTCGGGCGACCTCGCGGATCTCCTCGGCCGGAATGCCGGTCGTCTCGGAGGCCCACTCGATGTCGGTCGCGAGCACGTGCTCGCGCATCTCCTCGAAGCCCTCGGTTCTCTCGGCAATGAAGTCTTCGTCGGCAAGTCCCTCTTCGATGATGACGCGCATCATCGCGTTGATGAGCGCCACGTTCGTGCCGGGCTGTATTCGCAGCCAGTCGTGCGCGTGGTCTACGAGTCTGATCCGTCGAGGGTCGACAACGACGAGGCGGGTGCCCCGGCGGGCCGCCTTCTTCATCTCTATGCCGATGATCGGGTGAGCCTCCGTGGTGTTCGAGCCCATGACGAGGATGACGTCGGCCAAGCCGAGGTCCTCGATGGAGTTCGTCATAGCGCCGCTTCCGAACGAGGCGACCAGACCGGCCACCGTGGAGCTGTGTCAAAGCCGGGCGCAATGGTCGATGTTGTGCGTTCCGATGGCCGCACGCAAGAGCTTCTGGAACAGGTAGTTCTCCTCGTTCGTGCATTTCGCGCTGGCGAGGCCGCCGATAGCGTCCGAGCCGTGCTCGTCGCGAATGCTGCCGAGCCTTTCGGCAACGAGCGAAACGGCCTCGTCCCACGTGGCCGGCACGAGTTCGCCGTCGCGACGGATGAGCGGAGTCTGGAGACGGTCCGGGTGATGCGTGAAGCTCCATCCGAAGCGACCCTTGGCACACAGATTGCCTTTGTTGACTCCGCGCTCAAGAGGCGCTTGCGCGCCGATGATCCGGCCTTCCTTGACGCGGTAGCCGATCGTGCATCCGACGCCGCAGTATCCGCACGTGGATTCCACGACCGACGTCTCCCAGATTCGGCCGCGATAGCGGCTGGGCATGTCGGTCAGGGCACCCACGGGACAGGTGGACACGCACTGCCCGCAGAACTCGCAGCCCGCGGCAAACAAGGAAGACGCGTATGGCGTGTTTGGAATCGCCTCGAATCCGCGATCGGTGTATCCGTAGACGTCGCACCCCTGGACCTCGTGGCAGATTCGAACGCAGCGGCCGCATGAGATGCACTTGGTGTAGTCGCGCTCGATCAGCTCGTTGTCCTCGATGCCGTCCCACACCCGGTGGCGCTCGCCTGCGTAGGGAGACTCCTCGATGCCGAACTCGTAGGCGATGTCTTGAAGCGCGCACGCCCCGGCGGAGTCGCATGAGAGACAGCGCAGCTCGTGGTCGGAAAGGAGCAGTTCGACCACGGAGCGGCGCAAGTCGACGATCTCGTCGCTGTCCGTCGTGACGATCATGCCGTCGGCGGCAAGCGTCGTGCAGGAGGTCGGAAACCCGCGCATGCCCTCGATCTGGACGAGGCACAAGCGACACCCGCCGTATGGCTCCAGGCGCGGATCGTCGCACAAGGTCGGGATTCGGATGCCGTTCTCGCGACAAACCTCGAGAACGGTCTTACCCGCTTGAGCCGCGAGTTCTCTCCCGTCGACTGTGAGCTTCATGACCTGTGTGGGTGCTTTTGGCAAGTGGTTCTCTCCTTGTGTGCGCCTTCGTGCGTCAGGTCTTGCGCCGACGTACTCGGACGGTGCCTTCCATGAGGATCGTGTCCACGCCCTCCCGAACGAATGCAGCGACGTCGGAAACGGAGACTATGCCAACGGGCGTGCCGTTCTCGACAACGGGGAGCCGCCGCATCGCAAGCTCGCGTTGCAGTCGAAGGGCTTGGAGCAGATCCATTTCTGGCTCGAGAGGAACGAACTCCTCGTGCATCACGTCGCCGACGTTCACCTCGCGCGGGTCGAGCCCGTCTGCGATCACCGTGTGCGTGATCTGGCGGTCGGTAAGAATGCCAACCAGCTTGTCGTTCTCAACGATGAGAACGGACCCCACCCTCTCGTCGCGCATCATGCGGGCCGCTTCCGTGACCGTGGCGCTGCGCGGCATGGACACGACCCGTGTGGTCATGATGTCCCTGACCTTCATCCTGTCGTCCCTTCCTTCCCAGTGTGGTCCGGCCGTGGCCGGACCCCTTCCGTGGGCGTCCTACCCCCTAGACGCGCTCGATTGAATCGAACGGACAGTGCTCAACACATACGCCGCACTTGATGCAGCGGTCGACGCTGATGGTGTGCGGCTGCTTCATCTCACCCCAAATGGCTCCGACCGGGCAGTGCTTCTTGCAGACCGCGCAACCTCTGCAGGAATCCGCGTGTATGACGTAACGAGACAACTCGAGGCACACGCCGGCTCTGCACCGCTTCTCGCTGATGTGCTCCTCGTATTCCTCGCGGAAGTACCGGATGGTCGTAAGCGCCGGGTTGGGCGCAGTCTGGCCGAGTCCGCATAGCGAAGCACGCTTGACGTCGATGGCGAGCCCCTCCAGCTTCTCGATATCGCCTTCTTCCCCGTTGCCCTCGGTGATTCGCGTTACGATCTCCAGCATCCTCTTGGTCCCGATGCGGCACGGCACGCACTTGCCACATGACTCGTCCTGCGTGAACGTCAGGAAGTAGCGGGCGAAATCCACCATGCAGGTCTTCTGGTCGACGACGACAAGTCCGCCCGATCCCACGATCGCGCCTACTTCAGCCAGTGCTTCGTACTCGATGGGCGTGTCCATAAGTCTCTCGGGCAGACATCCACCCGACGGGCCGCCGATCTGCACCGCCTTGCAGTCCAGTCCTTCGCCGCATCCGCCGCCGATCCCAAACACCAGGTCTCGCACCGTCATGCCCATGGGCACCTCGACGAGACCGCTGTAGCGCACCTTGCCGGTCAGGGCGAAGACCTTGGTCCCCTTGCTCTTGCCGGTTCCGATACCCGAGTAGGCGTCCGCGCCGTTCGCGATGATCCAAGCGACGTTGGCGAGGGTCTCGACGTTGTTGATGCACGTCGGCTTTCCCCACAGTCCGGAAGTGGCGGGGAAGGGCGGCCGAACGCGTGGCATTCCCCGGTCACCCTCTATCGAGGCGATCAGTGCGGTCTCCTCGCCGCACACGAAGGCCCCGGCGCCCTCCTTTACCCTGACGCGGAACGAGAAGCCGCTGCCCAGGATGTCGTCGCCGAGCAACCCGCGCTCTTCGGCCTGCTCGATTGCCTTGCGCAGGCGTTTGACCGCGAGCGGGTACTCTGCGCGGACGTACACGTAGCCTTCGTGCGCTCCGATGGCGTATGCGGCGATGACCATTCCTTCGAGCACGCTGTGCGGGTCGCCCTCGATCACGCTGCGGTCCATGAAGGCGCCCGGATCACCTTCGTCGGCGTTGCAGATCATGTACTTGGTGTCACCCTGGGCGTCGCGTGTGAAGCGCCACTTCTGCCCGGTGAGGAAACCCGCGCCGCCGCGACCGCGCAGGCCGGACGCCTTGATCTCGGCGATAAGGCTCTCGGGGTCGAGTTCCCCGAGTACCTTCTTGAGACCGTCGTAGGCGCCGAGACCCAGAGCGTCGTCGATGTCCTCGGGATCCACCACGCCGCACCTGCGCAGTACGATTCTCTGCTGAGAAGCGTTGAACGGTACGTCCGAATAGCGCACGATGGGCTCTTCGCCCTCGGCGGGGCGGAAGAGGTAGTCCATCACATACGAACCGTCCGTCACGAGCTTCTCCACGATCCCGCGGGCCATCTTCGGCGTGACGCAGGGGTAGAAGACGCCGTCCGGCGCTACGACGACGACCGGACCGTTCTCGCACAAGCCGTGGCAACCGGTGCGAACCACTCGGACTGTCTCGTGCGCCCCCGCCTCTTCTAGCGTCTTCTCGAAGCAGTCCGCCACGTCGAGCGAGCCGTTCATGACGCATCCCGAGCCGGTGCAGATCCGAATGGCGGTCGTGCCTTCGGCGGTCGTGATCTCGACTGGAGCCTTGGCGCTCATGCCGGCTCCTCTTCTTCTGCCGAAGGAGGAATCTCGCCGCGAGCCAACTCCGCCTCCTCGCGCAGGGTCGCGACAATGGTGCGCGCCTTCACGTTGTCGAGCTGTCCGTGGGTCTGCTCGCCGACGATCATCACGGGGGCGAGGCCGCAGCAGCCGACACACGCCACCGATTCGATCGTGAAGGCACGATCCTCGGTCGTTTCGCCGACTTTGGCGCCAAGCTCCTCGACGATCACGCGCGTCACCTCTGGCGCGCCTCGGACGTGGCAGGCGGTTCCGTGACAGATGCGGATCACCTTTTCGCCGCGGGGGCGAAGGTGGAACTGAGAGTAGAAAGTGGCTACTCCGTACACCTTGGCAAGGGGGATCTTCCTGGCGGCTGCAATCTCGCGCAGCGCATCCTTCGGCAGGTAGCCGTAGACGCGCTGAGTCTCTTGGAGGACGGGTATGAGCGAGCCGGGATCTCCGGCGTAGCGCTCAAGCACCGGCTCGATCAATGCGAGGTCGGCGCCCGAGTGTTCTTGCGTGTCGGCACATCGGCAGCCTTCAGTCACGCTGTCACGCCCGTCTGCTCGTCGTCGGCTAGTCGAGGTAGGAGTCGCAGTACAGTGTCTCATTCCTGAGGACCGACATCGACTTCTCGATCGTGTCGTCGGATGCCAGTGCAGCCGCGTCCTCGCGAACCACGGCCATCTGAAGCTCCTCGTTCGGGTCCATGATCGCCGCGTCGAGACCGGCCGGGATCAGCAGGGCCAGGAAAGCCGCGGCGAGAGGGGACTTCACGTGCTCAGGACAGCCGTTGTAGATGTTGGACAGGCCGACCACCGTCTTGAGCGGGGGGTCGTTGAGCTGCTTGAACATCGCTACGGCCTCGATGGCCTCCATCGCTTGCTGCTGCGCCACCCCTATCGGCAGCAGTAGCGGGTCGAGATAGAGGCGGTCCAGCGGGACGTCGAACTCCATCATCGCCCCCATGATCTCGGTCGCGGCCATGACGCGCTCGTTCGCATCTCGGCTCACTCCGGCCTCCGTCATCGCCAGACCGATGATCTCGGTCTCGTACGTCTTGGCCAGCGGCAGGAAGGTCT
>JAOUET010000084.1 GCA_029858605.1 Coriobacteriia bacterium
AGATGGCGCGCCTGCTCAAGCGACTTGTCGTCTATGTCGTCGCCCCACACCTTGATGGGGACGGGCTCTGTCTTGATCTCGCGCATGACGGTCTCGATCCATGACGCCGCCCGACTTCGGTATACCCGCGACGGCGACGCCGGGAACGTTCGCCCCTGCAGCCGAAGAGCAACACTCCGCCGGCTCGACACGTCACGCCATCCCTTTGGACAGTCGGCGCAACTCGCGGCGAACCGGCGGCTGGAGTTCGAGAGGCCGATCTAGACGTCGTGAGAACGATGCATGATCTCGACCATCTTGCGCAGCTTGCCGATCTGCTGCGAGCGGTGCCTCGCAAGCTCGCTGCGCTTCGCGGGATCGAGCATCGCGTCGACGTACTCGCCGAGTTCCTTGGGATCGAACGGCTTCGTCAGGTACTCGACATCGCCTTCCTCGAGCGTATCCAGCTGGCTATCGAGATCGCCTATCGCCGAAAGGAAGATGACCGGGATGTCCTTCGTCTTGGCATCCGATTGCAGGCGCCGCTGAACCTCGCGTCCGTCCATCTTCGGCATCATGATGTCGAGCACGATCAGATCGGGGTGCTCGGAGCGAACCATGTCGAGGGCCTCCTCGCCGTTGTGCGCGACAGACACCTCATATCCTCGTGCGGTAAGCGCCGCTGACACTAGCCTCACGATGGACGGCTCATCGTCAACGGCAAGGATCCTATGCCCCATCTTCGACGTCTCCTTCCCCTGCGTCAGACAGGATCTCGGTAACAACGCCAACCAGGTCGCGAGGAGTGAACGGCTTGCACACGTAGCGCAGCGCTCCTCGGCGCAAACCCTCTTCCTGCTCGTACATCTGACTCTTGGCCGACAGCATCACTACCGGTATCGATCTTGTTTCCGGATCTTCCTTGAGCTTGTCGACCGCCTCGAACCCCGTCATCAACGGCATCATGACGTCCATAAGGATGAGGTCCGGCTTGTTCTCCCGTGCCAAGGCTATACCCGTCAAGGCGTCCGGGGCCTCCAAGACCTCGTGTCCGCCTTTCTCCAGCGAGAAGCTCACGAGCTTGACGATATGCGGTTCGTCGTCCACCACAAGGATTCGCGCCATGCCGATCACTCACCCCCCGCGAGCATGTTCTCCACGTAGTCGGCAAGGCTCTCCGCCGACAGGGGCTTTGTAATCTGGTCGGCGGTCAGGCGCAGCAAGTCGATCTTCTTGCGGTCGATGCGATGGGCGGTCATCACTACGATCGGGATATGATTCGTGTCCGGTCTGCTCTTCACCGCCTGGATTACCTGATACCCGTCCATCTCCGGCATGCGCAGGTCGAGAAGAACGAGGTCGGGCTTTCTCGACTCGATCGCCGCCATCGCCTCGCGTCCGTCGTAGGCGGCGATTCCTGCGAAACCCCGCGCCCGCAGCGTGTTGCACAGCGCGCTCACGATGTCGCGATCGTCGTCGACTACGAGCACCACAGGGGAAGACACCGCTCCGACGAGTGAGTCGATGATCTCCACTAGACGCGACTGGTCGATCGGCTTCTCGAGGTACTCCGCCGCGCCCAGCCTGAGGCTCTTGCCCTTGTCGCACACGATCGACAGCACCACGATCGGGATAGCGGCGGTGCGTTCGTCGTCCTTCAGGTTCTGCAGCAAATCGAAGCCGTCCATGTCCTCCAGGATCACGTCCAGCGTGATGGCGCGCGGCTGGTGCTTGACGGCGAAATCGAACGCGTCGCGCGCGGTGTGTGCTTGTATCACCTCGTAGCCGCGCTTCTTCAAGAAGGCTCCGATGAGCTCGGACACCTCGGGGTCTCGGTCCACGACGAGCACCTTGCCCCCCATCTCGACCGGCGCCTCCACTCTTGGCGTCCGAACGAGGTCCGCCGAGGCAACGGGCAGCGTGAACCAAAAAGTGCTGCCCTCTCCTGTCTTCGAGCGCACGCCTACTTCTCCACCGTGGAGTTCCACGACGCTCTTGCAGATAGACAAGCCAAGGCCGGTTCCGCCGATCTCTCGAGTAAGCGTCGAGTCGACGCGGAAGAACTTCGAAAAGAGCTGCTTCTGGTCTTCCTCCGAGATACCGATGCCCGTGTCCGTGATCTCGATCAGAACGTCATCTTCGCGAAGCGAGGCGCTGACAGTAACCGTTCCGCCGTCCGGCGAGTACTTGATGGCGTTGCTCACGAAGTTCATGAGCACCTGTCCGATCCGATCCCTGTCTGCCCCGGCTCGAGGCAGTCCGCACGGTGAATCCCACTCGAGACCGACATCGCTTTGTTCGGATACGGTCCTGAAGGTCTCGACAACTCCTTGGATGACCTCGGCCATGTCCACGGGCTCGATCTTGAGATGCACGCGACCTGATTCGATGCGGGAGATGTCGAGCAGGTCGTTGATGAGCGACACCAAGCGGTTCGAATTCTCCTGGACGATCTCGAGGAACTCCTTCTGCACCTCGTTGATCTCGCCCGCGTCGCCGTCGACCACCAGGTCCACGTAGCCCTTGATCGACGTGAGCGGCGTGCGCAACTCGTGCGAAACCATCGAGACGAACTCGTTCTTCATCACCGCGATCTCGCGCTCCGCCGTCATGTCGTGCAGGCTTGTGACGCAGCCGAGGTACTTCCCGGACGGAGAAACCACTGGGTTCGTCCGAAGCTGGAGTATCCGATGCTCCGGCTCAGATATCTCGACTTCCCGAGCGTCGCCGCCGAACTCTCCGAGCAACTCGGCGTTCTCGGAGTACACTTCGCAGCGCATGCAGCGCTCGCGCTTGTCGCGGTAGCTGAGTGGTGTCCCGTCCCCACCGAGCGTCCCGCAGCGCAGCCAGCAACGCAGATCCTCGGCGCCGTGCGCGGGGCAGTCGATGCGACCGCATCCCAGAATCTCCCAGCAGGGACGAACGTCTTCGGCGTCGGCCGCCTGGATGCCAAGCAGCTCGTTCATCGCGATGTGCGTGCCGACGACTTCCTGACTCTCGCGACCGAGCATGTCCGCTGCCGAGGGATTCATGTAGGTGAGCCGGCTGTCCGGATCGAACACGAGCAGCCCGTCGCTGGCGCCGGCGAGAATCGCTTCGGCTCGCTCCTGCTGAGCGAGAAGCTCGGTGTCGTCTCGGACGATGATTGCCCGTCCGAAGCCGTCGGCCGATTCGAACGGCAGCGACTTGCAGCTCAGAGTTCGCCCGTCGGTCTCGATCACGCATGGTTTCCGGCGTGGTTCGTTCTCTTCCCATGTCGCGTTGACGTACTCGGTCATGTCGGGAAGACCGAGGACGTCGATCGGTTGACCGACTACGTCCTCGCGAGTCTTGCCGAACAGCGCCTCGGCCGTCTCGTTGAACACTCGTATTCGCGCGCGCTCGTCGAGGACGATGAAACCCTCGCCAGTGTTGGCGAACAGCGTCCGCACGTGAACGCTGCGTCGCCTTTCCTCATTCTGTTCGGCCATACGGTACCCCCGGCCGCTGCTTGTCGGTACTGGAAGACTTCGACATTACCCCGTGTTCACCTTCATCAAGGGTACCTTGAGCGGCAGGTATCCAGCGGTAGGCGTCGAAGTTCAGCGTACCGGCTACCACGGGGGGCGCTCGTGGCCAAGAAGATACTCATCGCGGATGACAACACGTTCATCCGCACGCTCGTCAAGGCAGCCCTGAAACCCCTAGGCTGCGAGATGATCGAGGCTGTGGATGGAGAGGAAGCTGTTCGTGCAGCTGAGGAGCACGACCCGGACCTGATTCTCCTAGATGTCGTGATGCCGAAGATGAACGGCTTCGAAGCGCTCGAGGCCATCCGCGCGCAACGGCCGGCATCTCATCTCCCAATCGTGATGCTAACCACTGCTGCCACGGAAGCGGACGTGCGCCGCGGCAGGGACGCGGGAGCGAACGACCACATCGTGAAGCCGTTCGAGAAGACAGCCCTGCGAGACACGGTAGCTGGCCTCTTGAAGATGTAGCTTTGGCGCGGCTCGTCGACCGAGAGGCCCCGCCATCGTCACGTCAACGCCCTGTTGAGTGTATTCTTCGTTCGATGCATCCACGTCGAACGGACTCGCGTTGAAAGACCGGCGTCTCGCAATCATCTTCGCCGTAGTGCTCGTCGACATGCTTTCCTTCAGCATCGTCCTGCCGCTGCTGCCCTATCTCGCCGTGGAAGTGGGTGCGAGCGAGACGCAGATCGGCTTGCTCACCGCGATGTACCCGCTGGCACAGATGTTCGCGGCTCCTCTGCTGGGCCGCCTCTCCGACCGAGTGGGACGCAAGCCGGTGCTTGTGATCTCGATCATCGGCACTTCGATCGGGTTCGTCGTCCTGGCCTTGGCTCGTCTCCTGCCCATTCTCTTCGTGAGCCGCTTCATCGACGGTGTCACCGGCGGAAACATCAGCGTTGCGCAGGCCTACATCGCCGACGTCACCGACGACAGAGAGCGCGGCAAGGCTCTGGGCCTCATAGGAGCGGCTTTCGGTTTGGGCTTCATCCTCGGCCCGCTCACGGGTGGCCTTCTCTCGGGATTCGGATATGCGGTCCCCGCGTGGGCAGGTGCCTGTCTTGCCGCCGCAAACGCACTGGCCGTCGCGCTGTTCGTGCCGGAATCACTGTCTGCCGAAGCTCGCTCCAGACTTGCGGCCAGGCCGAAGCGGCGCTTCATCAATGTCGAAGGATTGCGTCACTCGCTGGCGCACCCACGCGTCGGCCCACTGCTCTCGATCCGCTTCTTCACGAGTCTGTCGTTTGCCATCTTCGAGACCAGCTTCGCGCTCTGGGCGATAGCTGCGCTCGGCATAACAGCCCAGGTAAACGGGATGGTCCTCGCCTACGTTGGAGTGCTGAGTGTCTTCGTGCAGCTCTTCCTCATCGGCAGACTGACCGCGCGCTACAGCGACGACACACTCATCCTTTGGTGCGTCGGAATCGCTGCTGTCTCGCTCGCAGTCTGGGGCTTCGTCCCGGGTATCGGCCTCCTCGTCGTACTGATGCCCGCGCTTTCCCTGGGGTTGGCCGTGACGAACACTATCGTCACGAGCGCTCTCTCCAAGGCGGTCGGACGAGACGAGGTCGGAGGGGTGCTCGGCCTGCAGGCTTCGATCATGTCCTTCACCCGGATTCCCGCGCCCGTGATCGCGGGGCTGCTCATCGAAAGGGTGTCGGTCTGGGCACCCGGCGCCGTAGCGGGAGGAGTCGCGGGCCTGATGGTCCCGTACGCGTACGTGAAGCTCTGCGTGCACCCCGACAGGAAGTCCTGCCCCGAAGATGACCCTCTCGGCCGACCCCCGACGGAGCCTGCGCCGCCGGAGTCGGCCGAGAGGAACCCCTGATCCGCGGTCGCCGAGATCCAGGTCAGAGTACCTGCGAGACTAGGCTACCTCGTGTCTGTGACGAGGGAGGACCACGACCTGCCGACGCTCGGGATCCGGCGCTTTGGTGGCGAAGGTGAGTCCGCCTGCCAGTAGGCACAGGCCCGCGGCGACCGCATAGGCCATTGCGTAGGCACCTGTGGAGTCCACGATCATGCCTGCTGTCATCGAGCCGAAGACGCCGCCGACGCCCCATGCGGTAAAGACCAGACCGTAGTTGACCCCAAGGTTCTTCGTGCCGAAGAAGCCCGCAGTCGTCGATGGGAACAGCGACAGGTTCGCCCCGTAGCAGAACCCTACGGCCGCCGCGACCGGAACGAGCGCAAGCGGAGTCGACGAGAGCGCAAGCGCCCCCATCATCACCGCCTGCGTCACGAAGACTATCAGCATGGTCCTGGCGCCCCCCATGCGATCGGACACCACTCCTGCTACGACTCGCCCGAGCGCGTTTCCGATCGCCAGGATGGCCACCAGCACGAATCCGAGATCCGCGCCCGACATCTGCAGCACTGCGATCTTGGCCATGTGGCCGATGATCATGAGTCCGGCGAAGGCCGAGAAGGCGTACATCAGCCAGAGCAGCACGAACTGCTTCGTGCGAACCATTTCGCGCCATTCGTAGTCGGCTTGCGCGGGCTTGGCGTGCGTAGCGGCAGTGGCGTTGGCATCGGTTTGACCCACCTTCACGCGCACCGGCTCGTATCCTTCGGGCGGGTTGTTGAGCAGCTGCGATAGTCCCACCGTGGCGACGAGAAACGCCACGCCGAGCACGCGGAAAGTCGTCTGGACGTCATACGCAGACAGAAGGCTTGCGGTGACCGGAGCGATGTAGACGCTCGCCAGACCGAACCCTGCAACCACTAGACCCGTGATGAGGCCCTTACGCTCCGGCGGGAACCACTTCACGGCTGCGGGCGTAGCAGAGGCGTATCCCAGCCCGATGCCTGTTCCCGCCAAGAGACCGAAGCCGGCCAACACAGGCATCGAGTTCCCAGGTGTCGCGAAGCTCGCCACGATCAACCCGACACCGGTGAGCGCTCCGCCAAGACTGGCCACCACTCGTGGGCCGTAGCGGTCTTGCGCGCGACCGGCGAAGACCATCGCGACAGCGAACACGCCTACGGATGTGGCGTATGGGAGGCTGGCCTGCCCAGCACTCCAGCCCCAGTCCTTGGTGAGCGCCTTGGCGATCACGCTCCATGCGTATAGGACACCGAGTGCGAGATTGATGCCGAGACCTGCAAACGTGACAATCCAGCCACGAACAGAAGAGCGGGCCATGACGTCGTCCCCCCGTCAGACTATGACGATGCGGCGTAGAGCTTGGCACGCACCGGCCCCCCGTCGGCATGCCGCACACCAAGCCGGTCGCGCGCCGAGCAGTATGCAGGACGAACGGCCAGGCAAGAACGGCGCGTCGGGTGAGCGGTGCTGAGCGACCGGTGGACGGCACACTGCAGAACCGCAAGCGGCGATTCTGCGATTCGTTGCCGGCTGCGGCTATGCTCCTGCCGGTCGGCCGGTCCTTGCCGACTGCACCGTCGCAAGCTCCCCGTCCACCACATCGATCGTGACGGTGTCCCCCTCGATCACCGTGCCGTCGATCAGTGCCTTCGCGATGCGATCCACGACCTCGCGCTGAATGACGCGCTTCAGGGGCCGCGCGCCGTAGACCGGGTCGAACCCCTCGAGTGAGAGGCGCTCCACCGCAGCCGGCATCAGCTCCAGCGTCACCTTGCGCTCGGCAAGGCGCTCCCGAACCTTCTCGAGCTGGATCTCGACGATCTTCCCGATGTCGTCCATCGACAGCGAGTGGAAGATCACGATGTCGTCCACGCGGTTGAGGAACTCGGGCCGGAACGTGGCCCGCATCGCCTCCTCCACGGCCAGGCGCATGTCCGTCTCCTCGCCACCCGCCCGCGCGAACTCGCCGATGAACTGCGACCCTACGTTGCTCGTCATGATCACGACCGCGTTGCGGAAGCTCACCGTGCGGCCCTGGCCGTCCGTGAGTCGCCCGTCGTCGAGCACTTGGAGCAGCACGCCGAAAACGTCCGGGTGCGCCTTCTCGATCTCGTCGAGCAACACGACCGAGTACGGCCTGCGGCGCACGGCCTCGGTGAGCTGGCCGCCCTCCTCGTAGCCGACGTAGCCCGGGGGCGCGCCGATCAACCGCTGCACGCTGAACTTCTCCATGTACTCGCTCATGTCGATGCGCACCATATTGCGCTCGTCGTCGAAGAGGAACTCCGCCAGCGCCCGAGCGAGCTCGGTCTTGCCCACACCGGTCGGGCCCATGAAGATGAATGACCCGATCGGTCTGTCCGGATCCGATAGCCCCGCTCGGCTCCGCCGTATCGCCGAAGACACCGCGGCGACCGCCTCGTCCTGCCCAATTACTCGCTGGTGC
>JAOUET010000085.1 GCA_029858605.1 Coriobacteriia bacterium
ACCAGGGACGGGATTTCGGTAGCACGTCGACGTGGAGCGCCGGTCGTCCTGGTGGGGAACGAGACTCAGAACCTGGCTCGCCATACCGATCGCGATGGCGTGGAGGCGATACAGGTGGGCGCGGGGCGCGATGCTGCAGACTTCGCCATCGTCGAGAGGCTGGCTGCAGACGACGTAGTCGTGACGGGTGACCTGGGCCTTGCAGCCATGGTTCTCGGCCGAGGAGCTATTGCGGTCAGCCCGCGCGGACGTGTGTACGCCGCGGCTACGATCGACGCCGAGCTCGCCGTGCGGCACGCGGAGCAGAAGCACCGGCGTTCGGGAGGACGTACGCGCGGCCCTTCGGCGTTCGAAGACGAAGACCGCGAGCGGTTCCGTGAGGTGGTCGCCCGGCTACTCGGGGGGCAATGGGGCTAGCGGTGTGCGTTCCGCCGCACCTGGGGTATGCACTCTAGAACAGCGCTACGCATGCAGCGGAGGTATGACAATGGAGGGGCAAGGGAACGGCCTGGTGCTCGAATGCCGAGGCCTCAGGAAGGCATTCGGGGACCTTCAAGCCGTGGACGGCGTAGGGTTTTCTATCGCCGAAGGCGAAACGTACGGGCTTCTCGGCCCGAACGGCGCGGGCAAGACCACTTCCATCTCGATGATCTGCGGTCTGTTGCAGCGCGATGCGGGCGATGTATTCGTCGACGGCAAACCGCTGACCACCAGGAGCGTGGGTGCGAAGTCGGCTGTGGGCTACGTGCCCCAGGATCTGGCCATCTACCCGGACCTGACGGCCAGGGAGAACCTCGCCTTCTTCGGCAGGCTGTACGGGCTTTCTGGGAACGAACTCAAGACCCGCGTCGATGAAGTGCTCGAGATCATCGGTCTGGCGGACCGCAAGAACGACAAGTCGGACGAGTTCTCCGGCGGGATGAAGCGCCGCCTGAACATCGGCATCGGGCTGTTGCACGGCCCGCACCTGCTGGTCTTGGACGAGCCCACGGTAGGTGTCGACCCTCAGAGCCGCAACGCGATTCTGGAAAGCGTCGAACACCTCAGCACCGAGGGCATGGCCGTCCTGTACACGACCCACTACATGGAGGAGGCGGAGCGCCTCTGCGATCGGGTCGGCATCATCGACCATGGCAAGATCGTGGCCGAAGGCAACCGTCGCGAACTGGTCGAACTAGTGGGGCAGCGCGATCGCATCCGGCTGCGCGCTTCGGGCGATCTCGAGGGCGCGGCCGCTGCAGTGGCGGGACTGCCCGGAGTACTCGAGGCGGCAGCTCGCGAAGACGGCCTCGATTTGATCGTCGAGTGTGCGGCAGACACGCTGACCGAGATCCTTGGCGGTGTGACCCAGGCTGGCGCTACCGTGAGCAGCGTTGATGTGGACGAACCCAACCTGGAGGCCGTGTTCCTGCACCTCACCGGCCGCGCGTTGAGGGACTGACGATGCGTACCGCACTTCTGATTGCGCGCAAAGACTTGCGCCAGCGCTTTCGCGACAGGTCGGCGCTGATATACGGGATTCTCGCGCCACTCGGGCTGGCTTTCATCTTCAGCTTCGTCTTCAACCCGATCCAGAACACCACGTTCGAGGTGGAATATGTGGTCGTCGATGAGGACGCCGGACCGATATCTGTCGCCTTCGGCCAGGCCCTCGGTGCTCTGGAGGACAACCTTGGCGCCACCGTCAGGCAGGTCGACTCCGTCCAGAAGGCCGAGGAGCAGGTGGAGACTGGCTCCGATGCTTTCGCCGGCGAGGATGAAGAGCAGGCGGATGCCGCCTTCCTCCTACCGGCGGGCCTGTCTGACGATGTCATGTCCGGACAAGGCGGGGAGATGACCGTCATCGGCGGCGCGGGTTCGGAGCTGGGTACCCAGATCGCCTATTCGGTGGCTGAAGGATTCGCTGCGGAACTCGGTGCCGTAGAGGTCGCCGTGAAGACGGCGGTGTCCTTCGAGACAGCGCCAGACCCGGAGACTGTCGGGTTGCTGACCGAGCAGGCGGCGGCCACCAAGAACCCCGTGACCCTCGAAGACATCAGCGCCGCGACGAAACAACTCTCTGCGACGACCTACATGGCCGCCGGCATGGCGGTGTTCTTCCTCTTCTTCACGGTCTCGTTCGGCGTGAGCGGTCTTCTGGAAGAGAAGCGCATCGGGACCATGCATAGGCTCTTGGCCGCGCCCATCAGTCGACGTTCGATCGTCATCGGCAAAGCGCTCACATCGTTCGCGCTAGGCATCGTCAGTATGACGATTCTCGTTGTCGCGACGACCATTCTGCTCGACGCCGATTGGGGCGACCCGCTCGGTGTGGCGATGCTTGTCGTGGCAGCCGTGTTCTCGGCAATGGGCATCCTGGCGATCGTGGCCGCTACGGCCAAGACGCAGGACCAGGCGGGCAACTTCCAGGCTATCGTCTCGCTGGTGCTGGCGTTTCTCGGCGGAACATTCTTCTCGATCGCCCAGGTGGGCGGCCTCATCACGACACTGAGCTTGTTCACTCCGCATGCTTGGTTCTTGCGCGGGCTAGGTGACCTTCAGGGCGGCGAGGTGTCGTCCGTGCTCCCCGCAGTGGCAGCGCTGCTCGCGTTCGGACTCGTGACCGGTGCGATAGCGTGGCCGTTCTTGCTCAGGGCGGTGGACCGATGAAGGTACTCACCATAGCCGGTACCAGCGTGCGACGACTCACGCGCGACAGAAGCAACATCTTCTTCGTCTTCATCTTGCCCATGCTGCTCATTCTGATTCTAGGCGCGGCGTTCGGGGGCAGTTCCGATCCGCGTGTGGGAGTCGTTTCCTCGGGCTCGGGTGCCCTCGGCGAAGACCTCGCTGGGAGAATCAGCGAGGTCGAAGGTATCACCGTGTCAGACTGGGAGGATAAGGACTCGCTCGTGCTCGCGGTAGAGCGCGGCCAGCTCGAGGCAGGCGTCGTCATTCCCGAGGGCTACGACGACACGCTGCGCAACAGTGAGTCCGTGACCATCGAGTTCGTTTCACGACCCGACCCTTCCGCGGAAGCGCTGAAGAACACCGTCGATTCCGCCGCAACCGAACAGGGGGCTCTTCTGCGGGCGGCGGCGTTCACCGTGGGGCAAGGGACGGCCGACTTCTCCGAGGCGCTAGAGACAGCCGAGGATGTAGCGGTCGCCACCAAGGGTCTGGTAATCGAACAGCGCACGGTGGGCGAACCGTTCGCGTTCGAACAGCTGGGCAGGTTCGAGCTGGGCGCCTACTCGCAGCTGCTGCTGTTCGTATTCTTGACCTCGATGACGGGGTCTGCCGCGCTGATCCAGTCCCGTCAACTCGGCGTGTCGGAACGCATGCTCTCCACGCCGACGCCCGTCCGAACGATTCTGGCCGGTGAAGCGCTCGGGCGGCTCAGCGTGGCCATGGTACAGGGGCTTCTCATCATCTTCGGCACCGCGCTGATGTTCGGTGTCGACTGGGGAGACCCGCTCGGTGCGACAGCGACGTTCCTGGTGTTCTCTCTTGGGGCGTCGGGTGTCGGCATGCTTATGGGAGCGACGTTCAAGAACGATCAGCAGGCGGGCGGCATTGGCGTCTTGGTGGGAATCGGGTTTGGCGCTCTCGGTGGTTGCATGCTGCCGCTCTCGATAATGAAGATCTTCTCTCCGACGCTATACAACGTGGCGCACATCACTCCGCACGCATGGGGCATCGAGGCATTCGAGGAACTCATCCTCTACGGCGGGACGATCGCCGATATCACGCTCGAACTCGCGGTACTGGCCGCTTTCGCGGCGGTCGTCTTCGCTCTCGGAGCGTGGAGGCTGAGGGCGGCACTCACCAAGTAGTGCTCCAGTGCAGTCTCGTACTTCCGTTAGACGCGGGTGCGCGGACGTCGCGTTGCGACTGCCGACTCGCCCACGTGGGTATCCATTGACCCAAGACCTTTCACATCGGGCGGCGGCTTTGGGCCCGTCAGTCCAAGGGGGTTGGCGAAAGGAGAGCAGACGATGCGAAAAGGGCTGTGGCGCGTTTGGCTCGGGCTCGGCCTGGCGGCACTCTCCGGAGTACTGTTCTACGTTCACTACCTGATCTTCCACGACCTGCACCACCTAGGCATATACACGATGCACGACATCGCCTTCCTGCCGCTTGAAGTACTGATCGTGACCCTGCTACTGCACACGATGCTCGAGTGGCGCGAGCACCAGGAGTTGCTGCAGAAGCTAAACATGGTGATTGGCGCGTTCTTCAGCGAGGTGGGCGGCGAGCTCATCGAGCGCCTGTCGGCGTTCGATACGAGACCGGACGTGCTTCACGAGCGGTACGAGGTCACGACCGATTGGACCGACGAACAGCTCAAGCGCGCGTCTGCGGACGCGATACAGCGCTCGTTCGACCTGAAGCCTACCCGGGACGGAACGACAGACCTTCGGGATTTCATGATCGCGAAGCGCCAGTTCCTCCTGCGCCTTCTGGAGAACCAGAACCTGCTCGAGAACGAGAGGTTCACGGAGGTGCTGTGGGCGGTGTTCCATCTCGGCGACGAACTGCAGCGTCGTACCGACATGGCAGCTTCTCCGGACAGCGACATGGCTCATCTTGCCGGCGACATGGAACGTGCGTACGGACGGCTCGTCGCGGAGTGGTTCGAGCACCTGCGTCACCTAAAGGTGCGGTATCCGTACCTCTACGCATTGGCCGTGCGCGCGAACCCGATGACGCTCGAGGGCCAGATCGAGGTGCTCGGCTAGACTCGGCGTCAGTCCTCCGTCCAGACGAGTTTCCCCGACGTGTTGACGTATCCATCGTTGCCTTCGACTATCACGAAGGCGATTCCATCGAGGAACGCTTCGGCCACGTCGAACTGAGGCTCGATCACCCACTCCCCGGATGCGTCTATGTATCCGAGAAGACCCTGCTCGCTCTCGGCGGGAGCGAGCCCGTCGTAGAAGGAAGACGCCCACGGGAACTGCGCCTCGATGGCGACATCGCCGTTCGTGTCGAGGAAGCCGAAGCTTCCATCTTGAGAGAAGAGTGCGAGACCGCTCTCGGTGAACTCGTAGATCTGATGGTCGTACGGGCCCAAAACGAGGTTGCTCTCCATGTCGATGTATCCGAATCCATCGTCAACCGAGACAGGTGCGAGTCCTGCTCCGAAGGTTCCCGCGGATTCGTATTCCGGCTCTATGACCCACTCGCCGCTAGTGTCGATGTGACCGATCAGGCCGGTGTCCTCGACCTCGACAACGGCGAGCCCCTCACTGAACCCGGCAGCATCCGAGAAGACCGGCTCAATGACCATCTCTCCGGTTTCGTCTATGTACCCCCAGAGCCCGTCGACGCGCACCCGTGCGCGGTCGTCACTGAGGTTGAGGGCCTTCTCGAACTGCGGCTCGATGGCAAGCTCTCCGGTTCTGCCGACGTATCCCCAAAGGTCGGAGTCCTTCGGCCTAACCGGGCCGAACCCGTCGACGAGGGGCTGTCCCTCTTCGAAGCGTGGCGACATGACGACTGTGCCGCTCGAGTCGATGTAGCCGACGCCATCCTTCGTCGTGACCGGGTAGAGGGTCCCCGTCGATTCCAGCACCGCGGGAAGCGGCTCGTCGTTGGATCCGTTGGTCGCCGACTCGTCAGTGCATCCGATCAGCGCTAGCGCGAGGATGAGCCACAAGAACGGTATCAGGCGAGCCAGGTGGGAGCCCGCTCCCTTCAACGCAGTTGCCGACGCGCCGGTCCTAGCCACGTGAATCACCAACCCCTTGTCGGATGCTTCGATGATACATCTGGGAGAAGGCAAGCTGCGAGGCGGCGGACCGGACTCGAGACCGGCGCCACGGGGTCCGAGCAGTGTTCGTTCAATCATGAGGGACGCAAACGGGTGCCGCATGCGCGGCACCCGGAATACGTGAGTATCTATTTCGAGCTTGCTCGGACTCGTGCTCGCTCTGTTGGGTTGCGGTCTCTCTGCTAGGCGACGCGGGCGGTTTCGGCCTGAGGGATCGAGATGTCCTCGCGGACCTCCCCGCGGGCGCTGGCCCTGTGCGCTGCAACAGTGTCGTATGTCAGCAGCCCGAAGAAGAACAGGGTGCCGAGAGCGACGAGCACGGATCCCGCGATTGCGGTGATCAGCAATGCTCCAGCTACGAACAACATGGCAGGCTCCTTCCGTGCAGGTACGTATCAGGAGGGTACCCGGGATGGAACTCGCACGTGGCGTTTGTGAGCAGGTCTTTTCCGAACCTTAACCCCATGCTAACGTGGCTCACCGTATGCTTTTGTATGCCAGGCGGGTAGAAGTTGATATGAACAGCGACACGTTGGCCGGACGGGGATGAAGCAGACGACAGACATACGCAAGCGGGTTCTCGTGATCGACGACGAAGAGTCGATGGCCAAGATAGTCCGCTACTCGCTCGAGGAGGCCGATTTCGAGGTTGCGGTAGCCGGGGACGCCGAAGAAGCCTCGAAGCTTCTAGGTGACTTTCGGCCCGACGTCGTCGTGCTCGACGTCATGTTGCCGGGCAAGTCCGGACTCGAGTTCTGCCGAGAAGCCAGGGCATCCTCCACGGTGCCGATAATCATGCTGTCTGCGCGGGGGGAAGAGGTGGACCGCATCCTCGGCTTGGAATTCGGCGCGGACGACTACGTGGTGAAGCCGTTCTCTCCGCGCGAACTCGTCAGCAGGGTCAGGGCGCACTTGCGTCGAGCAGAGATCGCCTCGAGCCCCGGCGGTGCGTCGAAGATCAGCATCGGGGACCTGAGAATCGACTCAGAGGCCCACCAGGCGTACATGGATGGAGCGCCGGTCTACCTAACGACATCCGAGTTTCAGATTCTTTCTCTTCTTGCGAGACATCCTGGAAAGGTCTTCTCGCGTCACGCGATCCTGGCCGCGCTTTGGGGCGAGAGCCCAGTCGGGGACGAGCGAGCGGTCGACGTGCACGTGCACAACATCCGTGAGAAGATCGAGCCCGACCCGAAGGAGCCTGAGTACCTGCTGACCGTAAGGGGTGTCGGGTACCGCCTCCGCGAGCCATAAGGGACGCGTCGTGCGAATCACAGTGCGGGTGTGGCAGACGGCGCTCTTCGTCACCGTCATCGTCGTCGCGATGCTCATCCTCTCCACTTCGCTGCTCGCCGGTCTCGGTCGTTCGATTCGAGATCTGGGTCGCGAGGAGCAGCTGAAGGACGCCACGGTCATCGCGGACTCCCTCGGCCCCTACTTTCCGGTGACCGTGGAGTCTCGCGCGGTGTTGCGCGAGGAGGTGCGACGCGTCCACAACATCTTCGGAGATGACGTGTGGGTGTTCGACCTCGATGGCGTGCGCATCGACCACGAGGGTGGCATGGACGCTCCGCCCGACAACCTGGAGGAGGCCTTCACGGCGGGTCTCGCGGATTCTCCGCCGTATGCGGAGATCGATCTGGCCGAGGACGGACTTGCGGTTGCCGCGACCGCGATCTACGACGATGCGGGGAGAAGGACCGGCGTCGTGGTCGTTGCCGAGGCTACGGCGGACGCGCGCGCCGTGCTGGACGAGGCCGAGCGACAACTGCGAGTCGCGTCGTGGGTCGCGCTTGCCGTGGCGGGCCTTCTCGGCTTCGCGTTCTCGGACTTCATAGGTCGTCGCGTAAAGATGCTGACGCGTGCTGCGAGCGCCATCGCGGACGGGGACTTTCAGCAGCGACTGCCCAAAGGCCTCGTGCCCGATGAGATTC
>JAOUET010000086.1 GCA_029858605.1 Coriobacteriia bacterium
ATCGGCATCCACGGCGCGGGCCGCGAAGAGATAGCGGACAGGTCACATCTGGTCGGTGATAATTGACCCGCATCACCTGCGGTGCTAACCTCTTCGGCAATCCTCGACGCGAGCGTCGGGACGAATAGCATCACAAGAGACGTGAGGGAAGAGGGCGCCATGAGCCCAGCCACCCCTCCAGAGATCTCCCGCCAGGGCGACGCGCAGATAGCGTAGCCGGAAGCGGGTCGGTGCCGAACCGGTATCCCGGCGAAACGAGGCCCGCATTGGCTCGACACCCAGAGGGGCGAAGCGCAGGCGGGCGAAGATAGGTGGTACCGCGACCCGACCCATCGCCCTGTCAGCGAGGGGTCGTTTTTGTTTCGCGAAGCGGTTCTGCTGAGGTGGGCCGCACTGGCTGCGAGGTGAAGGCGATGGGTACGGCACGGGTCGTGTTCGACCGCTGGGACGGTAGGTACGCTGAACGCATGCGCGACGTGCGCTCCTCGGCAGTGCGGGACCTGTTCGCGGCGGCGTCCCGCTCCGACATCATCAGTTTCGCAGGCGGCATGCCTGCCGTCGATCACGTCCCTGCGAAGACCGCGGCCGGCGCCGCGCACGACGCCATTCTGGAGCAGGGCGTCACGGCTCTCCAGTACGGATCGAGCGAGGGTAGGCCCGAGCTGCGGCGCGTCATCGTCGAGCTCATGGCCGAGATCGGCGTTCGCGTGACGCTCGACGATATCGTCGCGACCGCGGGCGCGCAGCAGGGACTCGATCTGCTCGCCAAGGTGTTCATCGATCCCGGCGACACAATCATCACAGAGGGGCCTACATACGTAGGCGCCCTGCAGGCGTTCTCGGCATACCAGCCGAACGTCGTTTGCATACCCATGGACGACGATGGCATGCGTGTGGACCTTCTGGAAGAGGAACTAAAGCGTCTGGGCGTGCGTGGCGCGAAGTTCATATACACCATCCCGAACTTCCAGAACCCCGGAGGTGTAACACTCACCGCCCCTCGCCGACGCAGGCTTCTCGAACTCGCAAGAGACTACGACATCCCCGTGATCGAGGACGACCCCTACGGGCGGCTGAGATTCGAGGGAGGACACGTCAAGCCGCTGCGCGCGCTCGATGACGATGTCATCTACCTGGGCACGTTCTCGAAGATATTCGCGCCGGGGCTCCGTCTCGGCTGGATGACCGCACCCAAGCCGATACTGACGAAGGTGCTCCTGGCAAAGCAGGCTGCGGACCTGTGCGGAAGTGCTTTCGTGCAGGTCACTGCCGAACGCTACTTCCTGGGGACGCGCTGGCGTCGCGTGCTGCAGGGTCTTACCCGAACCTATGCCGAACGCCGCAATGCGATGCTCGAGGCGCTCGACGAGCATTTCCCTGCCGAGGCTCACTGGACTCGCCCGGAAGGCGGCTTCTTCGTCTGGGTGACGCTCCCGGAGTTCCTGGATGCCAAGGCCATGCTAGCCGAGGCGGTAGAGCAGGGAGTGACCTACGTGCCAGGCGACAGCTTCTTCCCCGACGGTCGCACGGGCCGCAACTGCATGCGTTTGGCGTTCTGCTACGCTGAGCCGGACGACATCCGCGAGGGCGTTCGCCGCCTGGGGGAGGTACTCGAGGACCGTCTCGAGCTGTATCGAGCGTTCATCGTCGCGGGCGCTCTGCCTGGGCGCATATCCGAGGGGGCGGCATGAGTCAAGAGAAGATCGCCGTACTGATGGGGGGCCGCTCGCTCGAGAGAGAGGTCTCGCTCAAGAGCGGCCAACGCGTGTGCGACGCGCTCACCTCGCTCGGCTACAAGGTCCTCGCGCTCGACGTCACGGCGGAGTTGGTAGAGACGCTTCGTTCGGAGAGCCCGGACTGCTGCTACATAGCGCTGCATGGGAAGTATGGCGAGGACGGGACGATCCAAGAGCTCCTGGAATTCCTGGGCATTGCGTACACGGGTCCCGGCGTGGTGTCGAGCTACTTGTCTTGGGACAAGTCGGTGGCGAAGTACATCATGGCCGAGCACGGCATCCCGACACCGGCATGGATCACCCTCACGGCCGATGCCTTCAAAGAGATGGGTGCAGCTACGGCCCTGGACATGGTGCCGACGGAAGTGGGCGGCTTCCCGCTGGTAGTGAAGCCATCGCAGCAGGGCTCGGCGCTGGGCCTCTCGAAGGTCGAAGCTCCCGAGCAGCTGCCCGAAGCGCTTCTCGGCGCACTGTCCTTCGGCGAGGCCGCCGTGGTCGAGAAGTGGATTGACGGATGCGAGATCTCCGTTTCGGTCCTCGACAGCGCGGACGGCCCGGAAGTCCTGCCGCCGGTGGAGATCGAGGCCAAGTCCGGGCTGTTCGACTTCTCGGCGATGTACACGGCCGGCGAAACGGACTACTTCGTGCCCGCTCGTCTCGAGCCGAGTGTGACCGAAGACGTCCTGGATCTCGCGCGTCGAGTGCACGAGCTGCTCGACTGTCGCGACGTCAGCCGAGCGGACATGGTCGTGGCCGAGGGCGACGCGCCCTACGTTCTGGAGTGCAACACTTCACCCGGGATGACGGAGACCTCGCTCCTGCCGATGGCGGCAGAAGCAGCGGGCATGTCGTTCCAGGATGTGGTAGAACGGTTGGTGCGCGCTGCGCTCTCGCGTCGCAAGTAGCGTCGCGGGATTCGGGTACATATGTAGTGCGTGTTCGCTGGAAAACCGTCGAAGACGGAGGTGCTTAGGCTATGTACGACTACAGGCGTGGCGGAGGCGTTCTGGGGGCGTTTCTTCTTGGCGGGGCCATCGGCGCGGTCCTCGGTCTGCTGTTCGCTCCGCGTCCCGGCAAGGAGACGCGCGAAATGCTTGCCGATTCCGCCAACAAGTACTGGAACGAGGGCAAGGATCTCTACGAAACGGGCGTCGCCAAGGTCAGCGACGTGTACAGTTCGGGTCGCGAGATGGCCTCGGAGAAGTCCGAGGAGTTGCGCGGCAAGATCGACGCCGCTCGCGAGCGTCTGAAGGAGCAGGTCGACAAGACCTCGACCGCGACCAAGGACAAGGTCAGAGATACTGTTCCCAAGGCGAAGGAAGCCGTCAGCAAGGCTGGATCTGCTACCAAGTCCGGCGTCGACGTAGCCGAGAAGAAGGCGCAGGATGCACTCGACTTCGTGGCCGAGAAGGCCAGGGAAAAGGACGAGAAGACCGCCGATACGGCAGCCGAGACAGTCCCCGAGGCCTAGGCACCCTGTCCCAAGAATCGTTGTTTGCGGGCCGGCCCCTTGTGGGTCGGCCTGTTCGACTGCAAAGATAGGACGCATATGGCGCGCGTGAGAGCAGTCGGAGGGTTGAGGCTGGTGACCACCCGCGGGAAGAGCCGCGGGTCCGTCGAGTACACCCTTTTTCATCCGCGCGAGCCGCGCGTCGTGGGATTTCAAATCGTCCGGCCGCGGTTCCTGTACTTGATTGACAGGAGGCCTCTCTTCGTACCCCTGTCGGAAGTGCGCCTGGGGACCGAGCGTCTCGACGCGCGCAACGACCGACTCGCCACGGGCGGTAAAGCTGCACGTAGGTTGGGCTTCGGCTGGGAAAGCACGATCATCTGGGAGGGCATGCCGGTCCGCACGCTTTCTGGGAACAGTGCGGGCGCGGTATGGGACGTGCAGTTCGACGATGCCGAGGGCAACGTGACAGCGGTCGTCCTGAGCGAAGGAATGACGGCAGACATGGCTGTCGGGAGGCGAACGATCGAGGGACGACACGTCCGGGGCTTCCGCGACGACGCCATCATCATCGAGGATGTCGTGGACGGGACCCAGCTGAGCGGGGGTACCGCTGCTGTCGCGGGGAGAAGCGCCGCTGTGGCGAAGAAGGCTGCGACGGACACGGCGATCAAGGCGGTTGCAGCGGGGAAGGCCACGGCAAAGATGGCTGGCGAAACGGAGATCGGCCGAAAGGCGCTTGGGGCCTGGAAGGGCCTCGTGAGGGGGGTAAAGGACGCGATGAAGGAGCACGAGGAATCCTAGCCGCCGTCGGTCGGCACAACGCATATACTTGTGCAGGCGAGAATCCGCTTCTGTGAATGTCGCCAGTCCCGGCATCCTGTTTGGGGTGACATGACGAGAAAGCTGAAACCTCTTGGACTGACCCATCTCGGCGCGCTGCCATGCGAATGCGAGGGTTGTGTCTTCTGGGAGACGGATCGCCCTCTCGAGCCGCGCTGTGGCGCGGCGTGCGACATGGAGAAGCTCCAGGATTGGTATCGCGAGGTGGCAGGCGAGTGGGGCGAGTGTGGTCGAGTGGCGTGCGAGGACAACGAGGTCCTCGGTTTCATAAAGTACGCGCCCCAACAGTACTTCCCGCAGGCTGCGCACTTCCCGACGGGGTCGCCGTCTGATTCCTCGATTCTCATCGCGTGCATCCACATACGCGATGACGCGAGACGTCACGGCCTGGGGAGGGTCCTGCTCCAAGCCGCCCTGCGCGATCTGTCCATGCGGGGCGAGCGGACCGTGGAGGCCTATGCCCTTTCAGGCGGCGGCGACATGAGCGCGGTTCCCGTGATGGGCGTCGAGTTCCTCTTGCGTCATGGCTTCACCGTCGCGCAACCTCACCCCAAGTACCCCCTGCTCAAGCTGGACCTTCGTTCCCTCGCGGCTTGGACGGAGAACCTCGAAGCAGTGCTCGAATCGCTGCGCATCCCCCTTGGGGCGCCGCGACGCGTGCCTTCGCCCTCCATCAAATGAGAGGATCGCAAAATGGCTGACGCTTCGGGGGGACCGCGCAGACGCGGCTCTGCCGAACGGGTCAGAGCGTCGCTTGCCGACCACGGTTTGGCGGACGCGATCATCCGTTTCGAGCAGTCAACGAAGACCGCAAAGGATGCGGCTGACGCCATGGGCTGCGAGCTGGGCCAGATCGTGAAATCACTCGTCTTTGTTGTGGACGACACGCCGGTCTTGGCCCTTGTGGCGGGAGACCGCCGTGGAGATTCGGATGCGATCGCAAGGGAAGTCGGCGGCGTGAAGGCCGACCTCGCGGACGCCGATGCCGTCCGTGCGGCAACGGGCTACGCCATCGGCGGCGTGTCGCCCTTCGACTTGCCCGATGACCTGGCCGTTCTCCTGGACGACTCCCTGCTTCGCTACGACATCGTCTACCCGGCTGCCGGAACACCTTCGTCGATGGTGCGCATGACTCTCGAGGATCTGTGCGCGATGACGCTTGGACGCATGGCACGCATCTCGCACTAGGCATCGCATGAGCCCCCACCACATCACACCGGCCCCACGAAGAGACCCATCGCGAAGGGGCGCTGCAGTCGCGTTCGTGGTTGCGACGACATTGATGATGGCGGTCGTCCCCGCGCTGAGCGCGCTTGATGTGACGATCGATGGCCGAAAGACGCGACTTCCCGCCGGCGCAACTGCCGACTCGGTGATGTCGGAGGGCATCATGGTTGCCACGGCAGGCGACTTCGTTGACGTCACAGGAGAGCCGCTGATCAAGGGCGCGGGCGACCCTGCCGAATTGCTGCGCGACGGCACACGTTTGCGTGCCCAGGACCGCTTGTTCGAGGGAGACGAGCTCACGAGCCAAAACGGCGCGGACATCGTGGAGGACACATCCGTACTGACGACGACGATTCCCGCTCCGGTCCAGTACGAGGGGGAGGGTCCGCTCGAAGAGGTCGAGACCACGGGGACACCCGGTGTCGAGAAGAGGGTGGTCGGAGCGATCTCCCGAAAGACCCTGTCGACTCGGATCGTTCGCCAGCCGAGCCCGATGGTCGTCAGGCGCAGTTCGCCGCGACGAACGGACAAGGTTGTGGCGCTTACATTTGACGACGGCCCGTGGCCGGGGCAGACCGAACTAATACTGGAGATTCTCGAGAAGGAAGACATCAAAGCCACCTTCTTCATGATCGGCATGTGGGCGAAGAAGTACCCTGCTATTGCCCGCAAGGTGGCCGAGGCGGGACACCAGATCGGCAATCACTCCTACTCGCACAGGAACTTGGCCGCAGCCCGCAATGGCACTCTGGAGCGCGAGATCTCCTTCGGGCAGAAGGCGGTCCGCCGTGCGACGGGCGTCAACCCGACGTGGTTTCGGGCGCCTGGGGGCAACATGTCCTCTACGGCGGCCAAGGAGGTGCGGGCAGCGGGTCTTCGGATCGTGACCTGGAGCGTGGACCCGCAGGATTGGCGAAAGCCGAAGCCGGGCCCATTGGCGCGCAAGGTCATCAGAGAGGTCGAGCCAGGGTCGGTCATCCTGCTTCACGACGGGGGCGGGGACAGGAGCGCCACCATCAGGGCCCTACCCTGGATCATCCACAACCTGCAGCGTGAGGGCTACGACTTCGTGACGCTGGACGAATTGCGCAAGAAGCAGAAGTAGTCGTGCGCTAGAGGTCGCTTCCAACACGCAGCACGCGCGTCGGAGTGACGACGACGTCGACCGTGGCGTCGTGTTCCTCGACCGGGATGTGGCCGACGATCTGCTCGTCGTACGCATATCCGATCAACGCTGCTCCGGGCATGTCGGGAAGAAGCCTGTCGTAGTAGCCGCCACCATAGCCGATGCGTGCGCCACCCGGGCCGAAAGCCACGCCGGGAACGACCACGGCCTCGACCTCGTTTCTGGCCACCACGGGGCTTGCGACACGGGGTTGCCTGATGCCGAAAGGACCCGGTTCGAGCTCTCGCTCGCTCGCGATCTCGTGAAGGATCAGCGCGCCGGGGCCGCCGATGCGCGGGTAGACGATTCGGCACCCGCGAATCTTCAACGCGCGCAGCGCCGGTGCGGGGTCGAGCTCCTCATCGTTGGCCACATAGCCGAGGACGCACATCGGCTTCGAGAACTCGGGCAGCGACGTGAGGCGTCCAGACGCAGAGGCGGCGAGCATCGTGCGTTCTTGGGCGGAGATCTCTTTGCGAAGGGAACGCGCGTAGTCGCGAATGGCCTTCTTCTCTTCGGCAGGCATCTCTATCCGATTCCCAGGACCGTCATCACCAACAGGGCGATCGTCAGCGCAGTGACCACAACGATCGTAGCCCAAGCGGCGATGTTGTAGGGACGGCTGTTTACATGCTTGCCCATGACGCGGCGGTTGTTGATCAGCCGCACCATGAAGACGAGCACCGCGGGCAGGAGGATACCGCTCAGCGTTTGCGAGAGGATCATCAGCGTGATCAGCGGGGCGTTCGGCACGAGCACGACGGCCGCGCCCGCGAAGATCACGAAGGTGTAGATGCCGTTGAAGACAGGAGCCTCGCGCCAGGAGAAGTCGAGGCCGCGCTCCCAACCGAATGCCTCGGTGATCGCGTATGCGGCGGTGAGAGGCAGCACGCTCGCTGCGAGGAGGCTCGCCCCGGCGAGTCCGACGCCGAAGAGGATAGTCGCGTAGTCTCCCGCGACCGGCCCAAGGGCGGCTGCAGCGTCTTCGGCAGAGTTGATGACGATACCCTTCGGGAAGAGGACCGTTGCTGTGGTGATGATGATGAACCACGCCACGAGGTTGGCTGCGATCACCCCGGCGAAGTTGTCGATCTTCTGGCGGGGAAGGTCGGTCACGTCGAGGCCCTTGTCGACGACGTTGCTTTGTGCGAAGAACTGCATCCAGGGCGCGATCGTGGTTCCGATGATCGCGATCAGGAGCGCGATGAATTCGGTACTGATGGTGAACTGCGGCACGACGGTAGCCG
>JAOUET010000088.1 GCA_029858605.1 Coriobacteriia bacterium
GAACTCATGAGGAGGTACCGCATCAAGTCCGTCATAGCGATTCCACTGCGCTTTCGCGAGGAGCAGGTCGGTACCCTGTACCTCATGTACCATCGCGCGAAGCACGTCTTCTCAGATATCGAGCGTGAGTTCGCGCGCAGACTCTCGGCGATGCTGTCCATGTCCGTTGAGAACACACGGCTCTTCCAGGCGGAGCGCGAGATCGCTGACACGCTTCAGGCGGCCCTCTTGGCAACACCGGAAACCATCGACGGGCTCGAGGTCGCCCACGCCTACAGAAGTGCCTCAGGGCTGGCGCGTATAGGCGGGGACTTCTTCGACGTCTTCGAGATTCGTCCAGGTATCGCCGCTGTGCTCATCGGAGACGTCTCGGGCAAGGGCCTCGAAGCCGCGACCTTCACGGCCATGGCTCGGGGTAGCATTCGAGCTTTCGCCTATTCGTACGACTCGCCTGGCTCGGTGCTCACGGCCGCCAACCGAGCGATCGTGCGCCAGACCGGCGATGTCCGTTTCGTAACCGCAGTGTTCATGACGATCGACGTTCCCCGGGGAGTCGCACGTGTCTCCTGTGCCGGTCACCCCGCACCGATCCTCTGTCACCCTGAAGGGTGCGAGCGGGACTCGGCGGTGAGAAACCCTCCACTGGGCGTACTGCCCGAACTGCAGTTCGAGGAGTACGAGGTGCTTCTTAGGCCCGGAGACAGGCTCGTGCTATTCACGGACGGACTGATCGACGCGCGCCACGAGGGCACCATGTTCGGAGTTGAAGGTGTCAGGGACGTGCTGGAGGGACTCGCAGACGCAACTCCCGACGAGATCGTCAGGGTCCTGCTGGCGGAGGCCGATTCCCACGCACGAGGATCCTCTGCCGACGATGTGGCCTCCCTCGTCCTGCGGTACGACGGGACTCCCGGCGAGTAGCTCGCCGACGCCGCGTCGTTGTCCGCCCGATCCGTGACGGCAAAGAAGCGACCCTCCCCTCTCGAGAAGAGCCGCTGGTCATGCGTGGTGTCGGAGGTGGGAGTTGAACCCACACGTCCAAGAAGGACACTAGGCCCTCAACCTAGCGCGTCTGCCATTCCGCCACTCCGACAGGCGCTGTCATCGGGGACAGCGTAGGCGAGTATAGCAACAGGCAGCAGCGTTGCCTACCCCTCCGCGGGTGCCCCGATAACCTCTCCAGAACCGCCGTGTACGTGCTGCGTCTTTATCGGCTGAGGCTCCGCGAAGTGACACGCCGCGGAATGGCCTGGGGCAATCTCCTTCAGTTCGGGAACCTCTTCGGCGCATATGGGGAACTGCGCGATTGGACATCTGGTGTGGAACCTGCAGCCGGTCGGCGGATCGATCGGACTCGGAACGTCACCCTCGAGAATGATTCGCTGACGCTCCCTCTGCTTGACCGGATCGGGTACCGGAACAGCGGACAGCAGCGACTGGGTGTACGGATGGTGTGGCCGGTCGTAGAGGCCTCTCCAGTCTCCGATCTCCACGATCTTCCCGAGGTACATGACGGCCACACGGTCCGAGATATGCCTCACGACCGACAGGTCGTGCGCGATGAACACGTAGGTGAGACCGAACTCCTTCTGCAGCTCCTCGAGCAAGTTCACGACCTGCGCCTGAATTGAGACATCGAGTGCCGACACGGGTTCGTCGCAGATGATCAACTTCGGGTTGAGCGCCAGCGCTCGGGCAACGCCGATGCGCTGCCGCTGACCTCCCGAGAACTCATGAGGGTAGCGGCTGATGTGCTCCGGGTTCAGCCCCACGACCTCAAGAAGCTCCTGCACCTTCTTCTTCTGCTCTTCTCGAGTGCCGATCCCATGGATCACAAGGGGCTCGGCGACGATCTCGCGAATCGTCATTCGGGGATTGAGCGACGCGTAGGGATCCTGGAAGATGACCTGTACGTTGCGGCGATACCACTTCAGATCGGCACCCCGCAACGCAAGTACGTCCCGACCGTCGTAGCGGATCTCGCCGCTCGTTGCGCGATACAGGCGCAGTATGCACCGTCCCGTCGTAGACTTCCCGCAACCCGACTCTCCGACGAGACCCATCGTCGTGCCCTTCTCGACGGAGAACGACACGTCATCGACCGCGCTCACATGCCCGCCGAGACGCGAAAGCAGGATTCCCTGTTGCACAGGGAAGTGCTTCGTGAGCTTGTTGACCTCGAGTAGGGCCATCAGGCTGCACCACCAGCTGTGCTTCCCCTGACGAAGCCGGAGGAACCGGCGAAGTGACATGCGGCCACGTGGCCGTCTCCGAGATTGCTGAGCTTCGGCTCTTCGGCTCGACAGACGTCCCGTGCATAGGGACAGCGCGGATGAAACGCGCAGCCGCTAGGCACCGCGATGAGGCTCGGCGGTTGGCCTTCGATTGGAATCAGTCTGCCTTTGTCGTCGACGTCGTAGCGCGGCAGACTATCGAGAAGGCCCCACGTGTATGGGTGCTTCGGGTCGTAGAAGACCTGATCGACGGTCCCTTCTTCCACAGGGCGGCCAGCGTACATGACCATGACGTTGTCCACCATGTCCGCCACGATCCCGAGATCGTGCGTGATCATGATGATCGCCGTGTCCTTCTCTTGCTGGAGCTCGATCATCAGGTCCAGGATCTGAGCCTGAATCGTGACGTCGAGCGCAGTCGTAGGCTCGTCGGCGATGAGGATGTCGGGATCGCAGGCGACCGCCATCGCAATCATCGCGCGCTGTCGCATTCCACCGGAAAACTGGTGGGGGTAGTCCTTCGCACGCTGCGAGGCGTTGGGGATGCCGACGACGTCGAGAAGCTCTGCCGCTCGCACGTCCGCACTCTTCCGGGACATTCCCTTGTGCAGGCGCAGCGACTCTCCTATCTGCTTTCCCACCCTGTAGACCGGGTTCAGAGACGTCATCGGGTCCTGGAAGATCATCGCGATGTTGTTGCCGCGCAGAGAACGCACCTCCGCGGCGCTCATCTCTAGGATGCTGCGATCCTCGTATCGGATGTCACCGCCGGCGAAACGGCCCGGCGGCATCGGAATCAGCCGCATGATCGACAGCGCGGTGACCGATTTTCCGGAACCCGACTCGCCGACGATTCCCAGCGTCGCCCCCCGATCGAGCGAGAAAGTCACGCCGTCGACTGCCTTCAACACACCGTCAATCGTGTCGAAGTACGTCTGCAACCCGTTGACCTCAAGCAGAGTCGACATGTCGGCTATTCCTTCATCTTCACGTCGAGAGCGTCACGCAGACCATCCCCCATCAGCACGAACGCCAGCACCGTAGTGAGAATCGCCAACCCAGGCCAAAGCATGATCCACGGAGCGACGACCATCATCGATCGCGCCTCTGCCAGCATGTTGCCCCACGACGGCTGCGGTGGCTGCACGCCCATCCCCAGGAAGCTCAAAGCGGCCTCCGAGAGGATTGCCCCGCCGATACTCATCGTTCCGTACACGATGATCGGCGCCACGGCATTCGGAAGAATGTGTCGGGATAGGATACGAGGATCGGATGCGCCCAGAGCGCGTGCGGCATCGACGTACTCGTTCTCCTTCACGGAGAGGATCGAGCTTCTGAAGACGCGAGCAATCGAAGGCCATCCTAGGATGCCGATTGCGATGAATACGTTTGTCTCGCTGGGTCCAAGCAGCGCGATCATGGCGATGGCAAAGAGGATGTATGGGAAGGCGAAGAACACGTCCGCCAGCCTCATGATTATCGTATCGGAAAGCCCCCCATAGAACGCCGCGATCGCACCCATCAAGAGCCCGATGACAACGGAGATCGATACCGCGAGCACCCCGACTCTCAGCGATACGCGCGCTCCGTAGACCACACGAGCGGCGACATCGCGTCCAAGGTTGTCCGTCCCGAAGGGATGCTCCCAGGACGGAGGCTGCAGCCTCCTGGCACTGACCTGTGTGGTGTCGAGCGCGATCGGATCCCCCAGCAGCGGAGGAACCCAGAGGTCGGCGGTGACGGCCATGACCAGCACTATTGACACCCATATGAGCCCCGCCACGGCGAGCTTGTTCTTCCGAAGACGGCGCACCGTGTCGCGCCAGAGCGTGCGCGTCGGGCGCACGGGCCCCTGCACCTCGAGCCCGTACGCGACCTGCTCTTCGACGTGCTCGGCCACCTGTTCGAGATCGATCTTATGTCTGTGGTCTTGGTCCGCCACGCCTCTCCTATGCCGCTTCTCCGCCGTACCTGATCCGTGGGTCCAGGAACGCGTAGCTCACGTCCACCAGCAGGTTGATGATCATGTAGGCAATCACGACGATCACGACACCGCCAGTTACGATGGGCCAATCTCGGGCAGTTATCGCCAGGTAGATCTCGTAGCCTATCCCTGGCCAGTTGAAGACCGTTTCTGTGAGGATCGCCCCCGCCAGCATGGCACCGAGGTCGATACCTATGAACGTCACGACGGGGATAAGCGCGTTCTTGAGCGCATGCTTGCGCACGACCGCGCCACCTTTCAGACCTTTTGCCTCGGCAGTCCTGATGTAGTCCTGCTGAGACACGTCAATCATCTGGCTGCGCATGATGCGGGCGACGTAGGCTGTTGAAACCGAGGCGAGCGTGATCGCGGGCATTATCAAGTGAGCTAGATCGGGAGGGTTGCCCATCCCGGAGATGGGTAGATATGGCAAACCCCATCTCTTGAAGTAGATGCCGAAAAGCACTTGCATCAGCATGCCCAACCAGAAGACAGGCAACGACACTAGTATCGATGTCGATAATGTGACGGCAACGTCCCAGAACGAGTAGCGTTTGACCGCCGAGATGATGCCAACGCTCAGACCGACGATCATCTCTATCAGAATCGCTGCGAGAGCCAGTCTCAGCGTGTACGGGTACTTCTCCACGAAGATCTCCGTGACCGATCTGTTCTTCTTGTACGAAAGCCCGAGATCTCCCTTGAACAGGTTCTTCATGTAGGTCACGTATTGGACGTATAAGGGCTGGTCCAGACCATGTTTCTGGACAAGCTGGTTGTACGTGACCTCGGATATCACCCGGTCGCCAGTGAGCATCTCGATTGGATCACCGGGCAGCACACCCGGAGCTCGCAGGATGAACAGGATAACCGTCACCCCGAAGAACACGGGAATCATCTGCAGGATGCGGCGTGCGACGTACTTCAGCATCTGTGCTGCCTTCTGCGAAACCGGGGACGTAAGCAGGGCGCCCCGTCGCGGGGCGCCCCGCAAACACTCGACTTCAACAGTCGATGACTACTCCGTCGACTCGCTGATCCAGCAGTGGACGTAGTCGGGAATGTTCATCGGGCTGTAGACGAAGTCGTTCACGCGATCCGACGTCAGATCGAAGTGCGAGTAGAACATGATCGGCGCTACCGGCATGTCCTTGCCGAGTATCTTATCGGCCTCGCGCATTCCGGCCAAACGCTCCTGTAGATCGAGCGTCGAACGTGCCTTCAATACCTGCGCGTCGAACTCCTCGCTCACGTAGTAGCTTTGGTTGTCTGCCGACTCGCTGTAGAACAGCGCGTAGAGGGCGTTCTCCATGATCGGGTAGTCGTACACCCAACCGTAGCGAGCGATGTCGAACTCCTTCTTCTTCAGCTTGTCCTTGTAGACAGCCCATTCCGCACTGTCTAGCTCCGACTCGATGCCGATGGCCTTCAAGTCGGCCTGGACGAGCTGCCACACCTGATCGTGGTACGACCCAGTGTTGAAGAGCAGCTTGATCGTCGGGAAACCTTCACCATCCGGATAGCCCGCATCAGCCAGAGCGGCCTTTGCGGCCTCAACATCATAGCGAGACTGCGGCCACATTCCGGCCTCGTACCCGAGAATGCCCTCGGGACTGATGCTATCGGCGGGCTTTCGGCTGCCGTCGAACAGAGCATCGCTGATGGCCTGACGATTGATGGCCAGGTTGATGGCCTCACGAACCTTTGGATTGTCGAACGGCGCCTTCGTGTTGTTGATGTTCGCATAGTAGATGCCGAGCTCCGGACCAACCAATACCTGCTCGCCCGGGTTCGACGTGTAGCCGTCAGGAGCTTCTCCGTACTTGGCCGTCACATCGGCCAAACGGCCCGAGGGCACCTCCGTGAAGTCGAGGTTGCCTGCCTCGAACTCCAAGAACGCCGTTTCGGCATCCTTGAAAATCTTGAATTCGAGGCCGTCCACGTACGGTTCGTCACCGTAGTAGTCGTCGAAACGAACCAGCTTGACGTACTGATCGTGAACCCAAGGCTCGGCCATCTTGAACGGACCGTTGCCTATGAGGTTCTCATCGAACTTGGGATCGGCATCGACGGCCTCTTTCGGCAGAGGGCCAAGACAGGGATGCCCTACGACAAGCTCGAAGTCCGGATACGGCTCCGCAAGCGTGACCTCGAGCGTGTAGTCGTCCAAGGCCTTGACTCCCTCGAGTTCGGTCGCCTGGCCTTCCAGCATCTCTGTGGCGCCCTTCACGGCCAGCAAGTGATAGCTGATCTCCGACGCCATCGCAGGGTCGAGCATGCGCTCCCACGCGTACTTGAAGTCTTCAGCCTTGACCTCGCGGCCATTGTGAAACTTGGCACCCTGGCGAAGGTTGAACGTCCAGACACTCGCGTCCTCGTTGGGGCTCCAGCTCTCGGCTGCCGCCGGCTGAAGCTCGCTCGTGATCGGATCGTATTCGACAAGACTGTCGAACATGGCCGACACGATGTAGATGCCCTCCGATTCATACGCGAGCGTCGGAGTGATCGCGAACGGTTCGACGATGAACTGGCTCAACGTGCCGCCCTTGACGGCGCCCTCGCCGCCCTCGTCGGCCTTCTCCTCAGAGGTCGTGCACCCACCGAGTGCCGCAAACGTAGCCAACATGGCGACTGCGAGCACCACGGCGATGATGGAACGGAATCTGTTAGACAACTCACAGCCCCTTTCCTTCGGGAAACTGACCACGAGGCATCGGCTCTCCGACTCGCCTCCCTCCGTTGCCGCGTGCCTCAAAAGTGTTCTACCCCTCACGCCTGGAACATCACGAGGGACAGCTCGTAACCTTATCGAGCACTCCACAGGATTCTCCCGCTAGCTGCCAACAAACACAAGACCGGAATGCATGATGCACACTGCGAGATGCATACGAAAGAGGCTGTCCGCCTTCTTTGCGCCGAGGAGGCAGGGGACACCGTTGCTACGGCGTGTACGTCACCATGAGGATGAGCAGCGTGATGGCGAAGACGATCGACAGCGCGATCGTGATGCGATCGAGGTTCTTCTCGATGATGCCCGTGCCGGAAGACGTAGACGGCATCACGTTGCCGAACATCGAGGACACGCCGGCGCCCTTCCCCGAGTGCAGGAGGATGAACACGATCAGCGCGATCGACACCGTCACGTGCACGACGAGCACGAGTCCTACAAGAGCGTTCACGGCTGCGGTTCTCCTCTTCACGTCTTCGCTGCTCGAATCAACACTCCTTCGATCCGAGCGAGCCTGAGTCGAGGAATCAGTATAGCAGGAGCGAACTGCCCGTCCACTCGGGCGGTCGATCGATACCCAGAAGCGCAAGTAGAGTCGGCGCTACGTCCGCCAGGATGCCCCCG
>JAOUET010000087.1 GCA_029858605.1 Coriobacteriia bacterium
GCATGATCATGGCTCGACAGTAGGGATTGCTGCGCGACTCGAGCGTGCTGGTGGAGTCGACTACGCTCCCCGATACCTAGTGGAGTAGTAGCGAAGTCGCAGCCACTCGTAAGCCATGTGCACGGCCCAGGCTAGTACGGCATACGCGACTATCGCGAACAGGAAGCTGGGGTCGAAGTATCCGCCGCCCCCCGCGCCAGTCTGCGATGGTGAGAACAGGCCGGCGAACGGCTCCATGAAGCGCGCACCCGTGTCGTAGATGAACGATGCGAATCCTACTTGGGGGTCGGCCCCGAAAACCAGCAAGAAGAATGCGAATCCCAATATGATGATCGCGAAGATCACGTACGCGTAGAGCAGCCACACGATGACCTTGCCGACGGTGAGCGCAAACTCGAGCCCCCTGCTCCGATCCTGGTCCTGGGGTTGGCCGGCTCGCACCTGCTCGTCGGATGCGCGCGGTGCCGCAGCCGACTGCGCCGTCTGCTGCGATGTCTCGGCTTGCTTCGGCTGATCCGGCGCGACGCCCTGCCCGCCCTCAGCTTCGTTGGCCCCCAATGATGCCACCCCTCTCGGTCCGGTTCTTGCGGTCTGCTTCGGCCATGCGGCGCAAAGGAGCAGCAGGCCGAGCCTTTGAGAGAGGGTACCCACATGTCGGCTGCCGCTAGCATCGGCACGGCTTCCTGCGCCAGGAGGGTCTGTGGACGATAATGAGCAGTCAGGGGAACGCGACCCAACGCATGCGAGGGGGTTCGATGAACCGAAGCGACGCCTACAAGGCCCTTTCCATTGACGTGGCGCGCGCCGCCACGACGGTTTGGCTCGTCGTGAATGCGGTGAACGTCCTACAGGCCGTGGGTTTCGCTACGCGGCCGTTCGCACCGGAAGTGAACCCCGCTCTCGGTCTCGTGATCGCCGCACTCGCACTGCCTGCAAGCTGGGCCTTGTCGGTGTTCGTTCGCGAGAAGAGTGACTGGCTGCTCCTGTCGGGTCCGATCGTATTCGACACGTTCGTCGTCATGTGGCTCGTCGTCGAGCGCTTCGCAAAGATCCAATGGCGCGATCCGGTCGTACCGTCCATCCAGATTCCCTATCTCGTGCTGTTCTTCGGCAGCATTGTGCTGATGGGGCTGCCGATGTTCCATATCGACCGTCGGCGATGGCTCCTCACCGTGCTCACGACGACGGCACTGCTCGCCTCGATGCTGTATGCGATGTCGCAGGGCGTGGGCTAGAGACGATCCCGGGAATGGGGATACAAGGGTTGGCGTCACGTGTCGAGGGGGCCCCAAATGATCGTCGGTGTGCCGAAGGAGATAAAGGAAGACGAGTACCGCGTCGGCATGACCCCAGGCGGCGTGAAGGAACTTGTTGCCCATGGCCACCGCGTGCTTGTGGAGAACGGTGCCGGCACCGGCTCCGCCATCACTGACGACGAGTACGCGACTGTCGGTGCGGAACTCGTTCCTTCGGCCGGGGACGTCTACGAAGGCTCCGATCTGATCATCAAGGTGAAGGAGCCACAGCCGTCCGAGATCGCCATGATCCGAGACGGCCAGGTCATCTTCGCATTCCTGCATCTTGCACCGAACAGGCAACTCACCGAAGGGCTCATGGAGTCCGGTGCCGTGTGCATCGCCTACGAGACTGTCGAGGGGGCCGATGGCTCCTTGCCGCTCCTCGCTCCGATGTCTGAGATTGCCGGCAGGATGTCTGCGCAAGTGGGCGCCGAGTATCTGCAGAAGCCCAAGGGCGGCCGAGGCGTACTGATGGGCGGCGTTCCGGGCGTGCTTCCCGCCAAGGCGGCCATCCTCGGGGGAGGCGTGGTCGGGACCAACGCAGCTTTCGTTGCGTCGGGTATGGGAGCCGAGGTCACCATCGTCGACATCGATATCGACCGGCTTCGCTACCTGGAAGAGATTTGGACTGGTCGATTCCGCACCTTGTACTCGAACCGGCACAACATCGAGCAAATCGTTTCGGCTGCCGACCTCGTGATCGGTGCCGCCCTCGTTCCCGGGGCCACGGCGCCGAGGCTGGTGACTCGCGACATGCTGCCGGGGATGAAGGAGGGGGCGGTGATAGTGGACGTGGCAGTGGACCAGGGCGGGTGCGTCGAGACGACTCACGCCACCACCCATCATGATCCCGTGTTCGTTGAAGAGGGAGTACTCCACTACGGTGTCGCCAACATACCCGGCGCCGTGCCGAGCACGTCCACCAACGCCCTGACGAACGCGACGATGCGCTACGTGGTTGCGCTTGCCGACAAGGGTTGGGAAGAGGCAGTTCGCGGACTTGGCGAACTCGCAGGAGGGGTGAACGTTGTGCGGGGCGTGGTGACTTGCAGGCCGGTTGCACAGGCGCACGGCTTCGCCTACACGCCGCTCGAGGACGTTTCGCGGTAGTTCCCGCGTTGCTTGACAGGCCCTATTCCGGGGTATAGAGTTTGTAGCGCAAACTCATATGCGGCACATATCGCAAGCTTGAAGAGGTGAGGGAGATGGAGATGGCGGCAGGAGCACTTGATGCTAGGACTCTCGAGCGAAAGGCCTGGAATCGCGTGTTCAACGACGGTCTCTGGGACTTGTATCTCGGGGCGCTGTTCGTCAACGTAGCCGCTTGGACGGCTGCCGGAGAGCTTGGGTCGGCCTGGGGGGAGACCGCAGTGCCGGCCATGGGCTTCCTCATCGTGTTCTTGGGTGCATTCCGCGCGGCCAAGTCGCGGATCACCAAACCGCGGATCGGCCACTTCCAGATCGAGCGCGCCAGGACCAAGAAGGTGCATCTCGCCGCCAGCCTGGCTCTGGCTGTGACGGTGATACTCGTCGGCGTCACCTTCGTCGCCGGCATGGGTGCCTTCCCCGAGGGCATTCCTCTCGTAGCGATCATGTTCGGCGTGACCGCTCTGGGTGTCTCGGGATCCTTCAGCCTCGCGGCATACTCCCTTGGCGTGCAACGCTTCTACGTCTACGGCGCTCTGGCCGCCGTCGGCTACGTCGGTGCGGAGGTGCTCGCCGCGACGAGCGAGGTTGGCCGCGGCTGGGACATCGTGGGGGTCTTCGGTCTTCCCGCAATCGTGATGCTGCCTCTCGGTCTGTTGCTGCTCAGGAGGTTCCTGCAGGAACATCCCGTGGTCACGGACAGTGGGCCCGATGCGTAGGAAGCGCACGGAGGCATCGCCGTCGTTCGAGACGATCGACCGTCTCGTGCACGAGCCCGCGCGTCTCTCGATCATGGCGCATCTCTACGTGCTGGACTTCGCCGACTTCGTGTACCTGATGAACGAGACAGGTCTGACGCGCGGGAATCTGTCCAGCCACATGAGCAAGCTCGAGGATGCGGGATACATCTCAGTCGAGAAGACATTCGAGGGCAAGATACCTCGGACCGTACTCTCGCTGACCGGCAGCGGGCGCGATGCGTTGCGATCCTATCGGCGCACGATGGAGGGCGTGGTCTCGACCCTCCCGGAGTAGCGGAATGCACACACACGGCTCTCCGCATGCTTCAGTGGCAGGGGGCGGCGTCCGACACTACATGTATGGACACGCATGAAGAAGGGGGCCGCGGTGGCACGTCACAGACTTGCAGCCTGCACAATTACGCTGATAGCACTCGCCAGCATTCTGATCGGATGCGCCGTCACCTCTGATGGAAACGGCACTCCGACGATGTCAGCGGACGACCCGGCTGCCAAGCAGGTCTGCTTTGCGAACCAGGTTGCCGGACAGACAGAGGTGTTCGTTTGGGTGAACGAGGGCGGGAGGCCGATGACTGGAGCCACGGTTGACGGCCTCGTGAAGGTTGGCGCCCTGTCGAAGCCCGTAGTCTGTCCCGCAGGCGGCGATTTCGTCTTCAACCCGAACGACTGCACGTTCACCTGTTCGATTCACGGCTGGGCGCCCGACGGTTACTAGATTGGCTGCATGACAGTCAGGGCCGAGCACTGCTGTCAGCTTGTTGCCGCATCGGGATCGGGGTTCTTGGGGCGTGTGGCGAAGGAGGTATCTGTCTCGGTGGCGCCACGTTTCTCCGCAGCCCCGAAGCGCACCTCGTTTGCGGCGAGTAACTCGATCAGCTCGTCGGCGGGCACAGGCGGATGATACAGGAAGCCCTGGGCCTTCTCGCACCCCAGCGCGCGCAGGCACGCTACCTGTTCCGAGCGCTCGACGCCTTCGGCGATCACCTCGAGGCCGAGCGTTGTCGCCAGCGTGATCATGGTTGAGACCAGGTACTGGCTGTTCTTGTCAGAATCGACGTCCCCGATGAAGGTCCGATCGATCTTCGTCGCGCTCAAAGGGAATCGTTTCAGGTACGCCATCGACGAGTGGCCAGTTCCGAAGTCGTCGATCGCCACGGTGACGCCTATGTCGCGCAGGGCTTGGAGGGTCTCGATCGCGCCCTCGGGATCTTCCATGGCGACAGTCTCTGTTATCTCGAGCTGCAGCCTTTCGGCATCTAGTCCCGTGCGGTCCAGCGTTTCGCGGACCGTGTCTACGAAGCTCTCGTTGCGGAACTGACGTGCGGACACGTTCACGGCGACGCGCAACGGTCCGTGACCGAGGTCGGTCCAGCGCATTCCTTGGGCGCAAGCCTCTTCGAGTACCCATCCACCGATCGTCTCGATGGCCCCGGATTCCTCTGCGAGTCCCACGAAGGTAAGGGGAGGGAGCAGGCCTTTCTCTGGATGCAGCCAGCGCAGCAGCGCCTCGGCGCCCAGGATCTCGCCGGTGGCCATGTTCACCTGGGGTTGGTAGTGAAGCAGGAACTCGCCGCGCTCCAGTCCGAAGCCGAGATCGTGACGAAGCCTGAGAACGTCGAGAACCCGCTCCTTCATCTCGTTGGTGAAGAAGCTCAGGCTGCCCCCGCCGCGCTGTTTGGCTTCGTACATCGCCGTGTCCGAACTCGCCAGAAGGTCGTCGAGGCTTTGGCCGTCTCGTGGGTAGATGGCGACTCCGATACTGACGGAAGGCCGTATCTCTTTGCCGTAGACGTCGAACGGTCGATGGAGCTCGCGCAATACCTTGTTTGCGGCGACCTGCGCCATCTCTTCGTCGGTGGCAGGCAGAATGATCGCAAACTCGTCGCCGCCGACGCGGGCAACCGTGTCCTCCTCGCGTAGCACGTCGAGAAGACGACTCGCCAGCCGTCGCAAGACACCGTCCGCCACCGCATGGCCGAAGCTGTCGTTGACCAGTTTGAGTCCATCGACGTCAAGGAAGAGGATAGTGAGCTTCTCTTCGTGACGTCGTGCTCGGGCGATGGCCATCTCGGCCCGATCCTGGAACAGGGCGCGGTTGGGCAGCCCGGTCAGCGAATCGTGGTAGGCCATGTGACGGATCGTCGCCTCGGCGCGCTTTCGCTCGGTGAGATCTCGAAGCACGCTCACCACAAGCTCGCGACCCTTCGCGTCTATGAGGTGCGAATGGACCTCGATGGGCAGAGGCTCCGGCCCTCCGACGTTCGCCGCGAATTCAGCGAGGATGGATCCGGCGTGCCGAAGCTGGCGGCTTCGCTCTTCGAGAACGTCGACCCACTCGGTGGTGAGGAAGTCGCGGACGTTCGTCCGAAGAAGGCGCTCGCGAGGCCTCCGCGCCATGGCACAGGCGGCGTCGTTCGCATAGACGATGCGGCCGTCGAGCTCGGTGACGAGAATGGCGTCACTCGTCTGGTCGAGCAGCATCGACCTGAAAGCCGCATCGCGCTCCGCATGCCTGCGGTGCGTCATATCGATACCGGCGCTGACGTATCCGACCACGCTGCCGCCATCGTCTCGAACGATGTGGCGGTGCCAGTATATGTCGCGCTCGTCGCCGTGACCGGTGACGATAGGGTATTCCAGGTACATGTCGTCGCCGTACTCGCCGTTCATGAACGCCTGGAATCCTTCTCGCAGCTCTTCGCGCATCTCCTCCGGGGGAAGCGTGGAGAACCACTCACCCACATCGATGTGTTCTTCCTCCAGGCCGAAGATTTGGCGCCCCTTCTGGTTTATCTGCAGGAACTGTCCCCCCGGGTCCATCACCACGATTGCGGCGCCCGTAACATCGAGGAACAGCTCCGCTTCCGCTTGCGCGGAACCAAGCGCTTCGGCGTTCCGCCTCAGGGACCGGGTTAGCGCGTTGATGAGGATGACGCCGACGAGCAGCATGGCGGAGACGATCAGGGCCGTGGTCGCTTCGTGAAGCGCGGACGAAGAACCCGCGAACATGTAGTACAGCCGGCGCCAAGCCTGGACCAGAAGGGCGATCGTAACGAGCGCCCAGGCGCGGTGCTTTCTGTCGCCAAGCGCGAGTAGGAGTGCGACACCGGCGGCAGCCAACTGGAGCACTGCCGCGGCGAACAGCATACAAGTAGTGAGGTACTGCTCCCCCATGCCCAACCGTTCGCGTATCCCTCGACGCGTCGCCCGACCCGACCCGAACTCTTGCTCGGCGTCCCTTTGCCGACTACGGGCAGCCCGTTTTCACGGGCATGGGCTAGCGCATACACCGGGAAGTATATCGGTATGAGCCGCTCATTGCATGAATGCATGCACGGACATGGCGCCCGGAGTGTTTCTAGCGCCCCAGTCGCGCGGTGAGCCACGAGCCGAGGATCGCGCAACCATCCGTCGGCAAGTGATGATGAGCGCTCTCGTCGAACAGCAACTCGGCGCGCGACTCGAACTCGTCATCCGCATCCCACCACAGCAGAGTCACGGGCACGCGCGGCAAGGCCGGAATACGCCATGCGCTGTCGGATGCAGCTTCGAGCGCCTCACCGCCGAGAGCGCGCACGGCCGCATCGAGCTTTTCGGGTGCGTCCGCGAACCTTCGGACGATGACCGAGCTAGTGTAGCCCCTGAATGCCTGGACGTAGAACGTGCCATCGGGCAGCTCGGCGAACGAGACCTCGCGACCGGATGGCGGAGTGCCGTCGCTCACCGCGAGGTGGTAGACGATGAGCGCAAGCACGTGGTCCGGCACCCACGAGGAGCCTTGGGCGAGATCGAAGCCCGGGTAGGTGAGGCATACGGTTTCGCCGAGGAAGGGAACTTCGAACCGCCCGGCCTCTCCGGAGCCCTCGTATGGGATTCCAGCGGCTGCCGAAGCTTCGAAGGGGTCTACTCGTTCGGCTCTCGCGCGAGCCGCCTGCAGTCCGTCTGCTCCCATGGTTCTCGATGCCTCCTCGGCAAACTGTCAGTCGGGAGTGGTTGGCGGGGGCGGTCTGCGAAGGCCAGATACAAGCAGTGCGGCACGTTTCATGACGACCTACTCCCGCGCGACGTCCTACCGTCACACATACCAGTTCGTGCCGAAGCACGCCACAGTGCTGCGTCGGGTAACAAATAGAACGAGGAGCAGTCCGGGCGTGGCGATCGGGTGGGGCATGGAGGATTACCTCAGGGTTCTGGCGGGCGTCTCCGCCCTCTTCGTGGGGGGCGAGCTTCTCGTGCGAGGAGCCGTCGCCCTGGCGCACCGCACGCGAATCTCGAAGCTCCTCATAGGCTTGACGGTCGTCGCCTTCGGCACGTCGGCTCCAGAGTTGTCTGTCTCGCTGGACGCCGTCGCACGCGGTGCACCAT
>JAOUET010000089.1 GCA_029858605.1 Coriobacteriia bacterium
TACTCCCGTGCGGAGGACGTGCGCATCTACGCGCGCGTCAACCCCGAGCACAAGCTCCGTATCGTGGATGCCCTGAAGCGCCGGGGCCACGTCGTCGCTATGACCGGCGATGGCGTGAACGACGCGCCGGCCCTGAAGAAGGCCGACATCGGCGTGGCGATGGGACAGATCGGCACGGACGTCAGCCGCGAGGCGGCCGATATGGTACTGGCCGACGACAACTTCGCGACGATCGTGGAAGCCGTCAGGCAAGGCCGAGTCGTCTTCGACAACCTGCGCAAGTTCATCTTGTTCCTGCTCTCCTGCAATATGAGCGAGGTGCTGATCGTGTTCACGACGGCGCTGCTTGCGCCGCAGCCCGCCCTCCTGCCCCTTCAGATCCTGTGGATCAACCTGGTCACCGACGGACTACCTGCGCTCGCGCTCGGATTGGATCCGGGATCTCCGCACGTGATGGAGCGTGCGCCGAGATCGGCCGAGGAGTCTATCCTCACCCCCAGACGGCAGCTGCAGGTGGTTTGGCAGGGGGCACTCATCACCGTGGGAGCCCTGGCGATGTACTTCGGGGCCGAGAAAGGCTTGATCCCGATAGACAGCCCTTCGCACGCCCAAACCATGCTCTTCACCACGGTCGTCCTCACCCAGCTGATGCACGCCTTCACGTTCCGCTCCGAAAAGAGTTCCGTCTTCCACTTCGAATCACTGCGCAACCACTGGTTGCTCTTCGCGTTCGCGGGCTCGATGACGCTGCACATGCTGGTGGTCTACGCGCCAGCCCTTCAGCACGTGTTTGGAACGGAGCCGTTGGGCGTCAACGATTGGCTCGCGGTCGTGCTCGCCGCACTGGTTCCACTGATTCTCATAGACATCACGAAGGTCACCTTGGCCAACCGCCGGTCGCGTGCTGCTTGACGAACGCGCCATGGGGCCGCACGCTCGGCCTCAGGAGGTGTGATGCCCAGGGAGCGCCCATCCGAGGCGTTGCGTCGTACAGCGCGTGACGCGCTGATGCGCCTCGCGCCTGCCACGATGCGATCGCGCATCGCCGTGACCGCACTGCTGGTCACGCTCGCGGTGTTCCTGGCCGCTGTCGGTTCGTTCATCCTTGCCGAACGCCTGTCCCGTCCCGCAGTGGCCCAAGAAGGGGCCACCGACGCGTTGAACCAGGCCGAGCAAGGCCTGCAGTCACTTCTTAGAACGGTCGACGCCCACCTGGTCGCCCTGCAGTACTCGTCCGCCCTCCATGCGGAATCGGCCACGGCGGGAGCCGACAGCCGAAACATCCCCTTCGAGATCGACTCCGTAGCCGACGCGAGCGGCGCGTCGTGCGCGGCATTCATCGACTCGCGTGGCCGAGTCGCATACTCGACTGGCGATGAGATCGACGTGCAAAGGGTAGCCGGTCTGGCGCCCCCAACGGGCGCGAATCCCGTCCAGGGTTTTGTGGGCCTTTCGGGCGGTGCTGCGGCGCTCAGTATCCGCCCCATTCTCGGTACGCCCCCAGCCGACAGTCCGACGGGCTGGATTGCGCTTGCAGTACCGGTCAGCGAGCGCGACCTAGCCCTGCCCGGCGCCGTGTCTCCGGGCGTGCCGAATGCCCCGTTCAACGGAGACGACCCGTTTACAGTGGACGACCCCTACTTTCACGAGGCCCAGGTCGCGGTAACGGAAGACGGCTACGCCGTTCACGCAGAGATACCCGCGGTCGACGGAGTGAGCGCCGGGTCGTTCACCCACGAGGCTACCGGCGTGTGGGCGCTGGCAGACAGCGTGCTGGGCGTGACGGTGCTTCTCGCCACGGGCTTCGCAATGCTCGTGGGAATCGTCGTCAGTCTGGCAGGTTCCCGGTCGCTCGCACTGCAGATTCGGGATGCGACCGAGCACGTCAGGAATGCCGGCGCTTCGGCACTGCAGGGACTCCCCGTTCAGAAGGCGGAGCGCGATCCCTATATGGCCGAAGAGTTCGCCACCCTCCTCGACGTGTTCGACAGGCTCCTCGAGAACGCCCAGCGCAGACAGAACGAGGTCGAGGCCGCTCGCAGCGCGGTCGAGGAAGCGAAGCGCGCGGCCGAAGCCGTCGTCAACGAGTCGCCGGAAACCAAGGTCCTCGTACGGGACGGCCGAATCGTGCTCGCGAATCCCGCGGCCACGACCATTCTCGGCATCTCGGCTTCAGAACTTGTGGGACGTGAGAGTGCCGAGCTGCTGGACGCCATCGTCGTGCACCAAGAGGACGGCGAGCCGATCGAAGCGAGCGAGATCATCGCACGCGCGGCGGAGCGGCCTTGGCGGCTCCAGATCGAGCGTCCCGACGGCTCGACGCGCTGGATCGAATTGCGCGCCACGGTCGACGGCGAGGACCGCGACGAGCGCTCCTTCTTGCTGAGCGGGCGAGACGTTACCGAAGAGATGCGCGTCGAGGAACTCCGCGCCGAGATAGTCTCGCTCGTCTCCCACGATCTGCGCGCACCCCTTACCGTTATCGCGGGCTATCTCGATCTGCTCGGCGCGAAGAGCCTCAAGCCGGACGCGAAAGAGAAGGCTATCTCCCAGGCGCGCGCGGCCGCCGAACGTATGCTCACGCTACTCGGCGATCTGTTGGACGTGGCGCGGGCCGACGAGATCCTCTCGCCTGCCGTTCTGGCGCCCGTACACCTTGGCGATGTCGTTGCGGAGATCGTCAACTCGTTCGCCGCGACGGCCGTCCATCGCTTCGTGCTCGATCTTCGCGAAGACGGTGTCGTTCTCGGGGACGACAAGCGGTTGCGCCAAGTCATCGCCAATCTCGTCACCAACGCGATGAAGTACAGCCCCGAGGGGTCGGACATCAGCATCGAGGTCGTGCGGAACCACAAGCGGATCCTGCTCTCGATAGAAGACGAGGGGCCCGGGATTCCCGAAGCTCAACGGCATCGCATCTTCGAGCGCTACACCCGCGTACAGCAAAGCGAGAGCGGCAAACGTGCCGGCATCGGACTTGGGCTCTACATCGTCAAGGCCATCGTGGAAGGCCATGGCGGGACCGTGCGCGTCGAAGACCCCGAGGGGAGCCTGGGCTCGCGCTTCGTCGTGGACCTGCCCGCGGCACCGGAGACGCCACCCTATGCGGAAGCCGAGGAAGCGTCGACTGAGGACGGCTACTCGACCGCGTAGCCAACGAGACGGCCGCACAGCTCGGGGAACTCGATACCCGCCGCGCGTGCCGCCTCCGGAAGAAGGCTCGTCGACGTCATGCCGGGAATCGTGTTCACCTCGAGTACGTAGACGCGACCATCTTCCGTGACGATCATGTCGGTCCGGGACATGTCGCGGCATCCGAGCACGCGATGCGTTTCGATGGACAGCTTCTGGCATTCGCCCCGCAAGCTCTCGTCGATGCGCGCGGGGACGATGTGCCTGCTCATCCCTGGTACGTACTTGGATTCGTAGTCGTAGAACTCGTGTTCGGGAACGACCTCGAGCGTCGGGAGCGCAAGTAGCTCCCGGTTGCCGATGATCCCTACCGTGACCTCGATGCCGCCGATGAACTTCTCCACAAGGACCGAGTCGTCGCGCTCGAAGGCGGTGTCTATCGCACGCGGCAGCTCGCTGGGAGAATGGGCGATCGTGACTCCGATTGCCGACCCTTCGTTCGCGGGCTTCACGACCGTCTTCGGGCCGAGCGTCCGCGCGATTTCCTCGACGTCCCAAGCCTCGTCTCGGCGGAGCGCCGCGTACTCGGGAGTCGGTATCCCCATGCACGCGAACACGTGCTTGGACATCACCTTGTCCATGGCCAGTGCGCTCGCCAGCACGCCCGAGCCGACATAGGGAATACCGAGGAGCTCCAGCAGCCCCTGCACGGTCCCGTCCTCGCCGAAGCGGCCGTGGAGGCAGATGAAGGCGACGTCGGGTACCGCGGCTTCGATTCGAGCTATGAAGTCCTCATCCCCGGCGTCGATCTCCACGACATCGTGGCCGCCTTCGAGCAGCGCTGCTGCGACCTGGGCACCGGTATTGAGCGAGACCTCGCGCTCGCCCGAACGCCCACCCTTGAGCACCGCCACGAGAAGCTTCGAAGTAGAGTCCGTCACAGACGCCTTCCTGTGCGCTAGCGAACGAGGCCGAGCCGCACGGCATCGACCAGTGTAAGCGTTCCCCACCACGAGAGCACGCCCACGAGAGTGAACAGTGCTCCCCGTATGAGTGACGCGGTCAGCAGCCCGGGGCCACGCCGCCCGTTCGAGAGCCAAGCGCCGAGCCACGTGAAGAGAGACATGACCGGCCCTGCGGCTGTCAGAACGACCGCGGCAAGCAAGACGGCAGGGTAGACGTCCTGAAGCACCGCAGGAGCGCTGTCGTTCTCGTGCGGCAGACCGACGACCGTGTAGGCGATGAGTGCCAGCCAGGCAATGGCGTATATCTCGAACGGCCACCACGGGACGCGAGGGCGACCGGGCGATGGCGGAGTGATGTCGGGCAGACCGGCCGTCTCGACGCACGGCTCCTGCTCGGGGGTCTCGTCCGCCTCGACGACCGCAGGGGCCTCGTCCTGATCCCCAGAATCATCGACCGAGACAGGAGGCGTGTCCACATCGACGGACGGCTCCCCCTCGCGGTCCTGCACGGCCTCCAGGATCGTGGCGTCCACGGACTCCTCGGCGATCGGGTCGTCGGCGGGATCCATCGGCTCGCTTTCGTCGGTCGGTCCTCGCCAGGCAGTCTACGCGAGCAGCGTTCTCGCCTCAACTCGGAAGCGGCACGAACGTTGCAGTATCACGCCCGCTCGTGATGGTTCTGTGCATTTCCGCATACCGACGCGACGGCATGAACTGCTGAGCGTACTATGTTGTCACATCCACGGTGCCCCCGGAGACCGAAGCAACGAGGTGAGAGATTCGCATGGACGATTCGCCCCACAACCCGTCGTCCCCAGCGCCGGAGAATGACGCAGGGGGCCAAGACGAGCCCAAGGCGCCAGATGAGCGGCTAGAACCGCAGGCCGAGCAGCTGCAGGGTCCGCGCGAAGAGCGTACGGAGGAGGCAGGAGACGCCCGGGCCGCAGAGCCCGCGCGCTCTCTCTCGACCGGCGGCGTGGTGCTTCTCGCAATACTGGTCGCGCTGCTGGTGGGCACCATTGCCGGAGGCATCGCCGGCCTGGTGGGATCCTGGGCCGTCACCCACGGCGATGACGCTCGGCCCGGCACTACATCGATTCGCGTCATCCCGCCCGAGACCGACGAGCCCATCGTGGCCGCGACAGCAGCAGCTCTCCCCAGCGTCGTCAACGTCGACGTATCGGGGTCCACCGTTTCGCAGGGCGAAGACGGCTTGCCTGAGGGCCATCCCGGCGTACCCCGCATGGGCAACGGGTCCGGCGTCGCATACAAGGCTGCGGACGGCGGCGGGACGTACATAATCACGAACGCGCACGTTGTCGCGGACGCCGACACGTTCGTCGTCAGGGGTACGGACGGCGAGAGCCACCGCGCACAGCTGATCGGCGCGGACGACGACACGGATATCGCCGTGCTCAAGATCGACGGCTCGCTGCCACCGATCCAGCTGGGAGACTCCGAGCAACTCGAGGTCGGCCAGGCCGTGGCCGTGATCGGTTCTCCATTCGGGTTGTCTCATTCGGTAAGCTCCGGAGTCGTGTCGGGCCTCGGTCGATCGCTGCCGGAGATTGCGGATGCAGAACCCGGCAAGTACCCGTTGGTCGACGTCATACAGACCGACGCAGCAATCAACCCCGGCAATTCCGGAGGCGCGCTCGTGGACCGGGAGGGCAGGCTCGTCGGCATCAGTTCGGCTATGTATTCGGAAACGGGCGCGAGCGGCGGCGTTGGCTTCGCGATCCCCGTGAATACGGCTATGCGCGTCGCGGAACAGCTCATCACCGAAGGCAAGGTGGCGCACCCGTTTCTGGGAGTCGTAGGGCGCGACGTGGACAGCTCTCTTGCCGAAGAAGAGGGCCTTGCCGTGGAGGAGGGTGCATACATCGTCGAGATCACGGAGGGAACCGAGGCGGAGAAGGCGGGGTTGCAGACGGGCGACGTGATAGTCGGCCTCGACGAGGACGCGATCCGATCCATGGACGACCTGCTCCTCTACGTGCGGCGGAAGAGCGTGGGCGACAAGGTGTCACTCAGGTTGTACCGCGACGGAGTGGAAATGACCCTCGAGATGACCGTGGGCGAGAAGCCGGAGAACCTCGAGCTTCCCGAGCCGGAGCCGATTCCCATACCTGACGAGGCGATTCCGCCGGAGGAGAACTAGCTGGCCTTCCCTCCGTGCGTCGCCCTGCCTCTCACGAGAGCCAGCAGCAACCCGAGCGCAACGAGTGCCAGGCCGATGACAGTGATGGCAATCAACACGGAGCTCCCGGGCTCGCCGTTGCCGGAAGGCCCCTTTGCGCGCGCCTCCGCGGAGCTGTAGATCGTCTGCCTCACGGACGCCATTTTGGTCGTAGGGATCTCCACGTCGGCCTTCTCGGCCATCTCCTCGGAACAGGAACGATAGTAGAGCGTGGCGACCAGTTCGACCTCGCTCCCTTCCGGCATCGTCACCTCGAACGTGTCGGTGACTGATTCCTTGGGCGGGATGCGGTCGTCCGTCGCGATGGCCGTCGCATCCCAAAGCTCCACGGGTGAGTTGCCTTCCGCATCCTGCAGAGTAGTCCCGAAAACGTGTCGCCCGATCTCTTCGACCCCGCCCGCATCGTCGTGCGCCTCCACCACGAGCCACATCTGCCGTACTTCGGTGAGCCCCGTGGGTAGATAGTGACCGGCTCCTGAATTCGTGAGCATAACCTCGATCATGGCCTTCTCGCCGTTGGCGACGACCTCGGGGGCAGACACGCCGAGCGTGGCAGCCGCCTTGAGCCTTTCCTCGGCAAGTACGGAATCGCCAAGCCCAACGTTCCCGCCTACGAATGTCATCAGGTAGATGTGATCGCGCTGCGGGCCACCTGCGGCCGCCGTGCCGGGGTACGGCTTCGTGACGCCGGGTCCCGGTGTCATGTGGCAGTCCTGGCAGACAATGCCTTCCTTCGCGTACGGACTGTTCTCCCATTCGGTGTAGGTGGCCTCCAGGTGCAGATTGGGGTCCCCCGGATGATCGACGTTGTGGCAAGAGCCGCAGAACTCGGCACTCTGATGAAACGCGGAGTAGGCGGTTTCGTGGTATGGAGACTTCGCGTCGTCGTACTGAGCCCTAAACACTCTGTCTGCCTCCACGATCTGTGAGACATTGCCGAGCGGCTCGCTCGTGCCGCTGACCTGGTGGCAGAAGGCGCAGACGATGCCACGCGAAGCCTGCGGCGGCATCTTGGCCGGATCGACTCCCACCAGACCGCCCATAATCGCGACGGGTGCGTGGCATGCCTCGCAGACGGGCCCCAGGGTCCCGTCGGTAGCTTCGTTCGCTTC
>JAOUET010000090.1 GCA_029858605.1 Coriobacteriia bacterium
CCCAGAAGCCGCGACACATCACGCTGGAGGGCTAGCGCATGGCAGAAACGAAGGCTGTCTACTACGGAACCGGTCGCCGCAAGACCTCGGTTGCCCGCGTCCGCGTGGTGCCGGGCAACGGCACGTGCACGGTGAACGGTCGCGTGGCCGCCGACTACTTCGGTCGGGAGGCGCTCGTCACATTCGCCGAGCAGCCCTTCAAGGTCACCGAGACCGTCGGGCGATTCGACGTGATCGCGAAGATCCACGGCGGCGGTATGTCCGGCCAGGCCGGAGCGCTGCGCCACGGTATAGCTCGTGCGCTCTTGGACGCCGGTGACGAGTATCGCGGTGAACTGAAGCGTGCGGGTCTGCTGCGACGTGATCCGCGCATGGTCGAACGCAAGAAGTACGGCCTCAAGAAGGCGCGCAAGCGCCCGCAGTTCTCCAAGCGCTAGGAGCTGCGAGGACATCCGATCTAGATCAGGGCCCGCCCTCGCGGCGGGCCCTCGTGCGAGATGGGGGAGACGCTCCTCATGATTCGACTCTTCGGCACCGACGGAGTGCGCGGCATCGCGAATGCGGAGCTGACGCCGGAGCTCGCTTTCGGACTCGGGGAAGCGGCGGGTCACTTCCTCGGCGAGAAAGGCCGAGGGCGCATCGTCATCGGTAGGGACACCCGCCAAAGCGGCGACATGCTGGAGGCGGCACTCGTCGCGGGTATCTGCTCCGGGGGCGCGGACGCGCTGCTGTGCGGCATCGTGCCGACTCCGGCAGTTGCGTTGCTGGTTCGCGAACTCGAAGCGGACGGCGGCGTCGTCATCTCCGCATCACACAACCCGCCCGAGCACAACGGGATCAAGTTCTTCTCGCGCCAAGGATTCAAGTTGCCGGACGATCTCGAGGACGAGATCGAGGAGTTCACGGTGGCCGAGAGGACTTGGGAGCGCCCGGTAGGCGCCGAGTTGGGTCGGGCGCGGACCGTCAAGGATGCGGTGAGCCGCTACGTCACTCACGCGATCGAGTCGATCGACGGCTACCTGGAGGGGATGAAGATCGCCGTGGACTGCGGTCACGGTGCGGCATCGGTGACGACGCCGATGGCTCTCAAGGAGCTGGGCGCCAACGTGGTCACGGTGAACTGTGACTGGAACGGCATGGACATCAACGTCGACTCCGGGTCGACGAACCTTTCCAACCTGCAGGAGTTGGTTTCCAGTCACGATGTCGATTTCGGGATAGCCCACGACGGCGATGCCGATCGAGTGATCGCGATCGACGAGACCGGGCAGGTCGTCGATGGCGACTACATCATGGCCATCTGCGCCTCCGACATGAAGGAGCGCGACGAACTCGCGGGCGACACGGTCGTCGGCACCGTGATGTGCAACCTGGGCTTCGAGGTCTCGATGCGCGAGCAGGGCATCAACGTGATCAAGACCAAGGTGGGCGACCGCTACGTGATCGAGCAGATGCAGACAAGTGGCGCCGTGCTCGGTGGCGAGCAGTCGGGGCACATCATCTTCATGGAGCACAACACCACAGGCGACGGGCTCATCACGGCGCTGCAGCTGGCCTCGGTGATGCGTCGTCGGCGCGAGCCGCTTTCCGAGTTGCGGCAGGTCATGCGGCGCTACCCGCAGGTGCTGGAGAACGTTCCCGTCCGTGACAAGTCGCTGCTGGCTACGAGTTCTGTCGTGACCGAGGCGGTTCGGTCGGCCGAAGAGGAACTCGGCAGTGCCGGACGCGTGCTCGTGCGGGCCTCGGGCACGGAGCCGCTCGTGCGCGTGATGGCCGAAGCCGAGGACGAAGAGACCGCGAATGGCGTGGTATCTCGGCTCGCGGAGATCGTGTCCGCCGAGCTCGGGTAGGTTCGACGACACAGCCGAGCGGCGTTTCGATCCCTACTGTGGCCGCACACACACCGGCCGTTGTCGGTGCCGTGTGATCTGTCGCCACTCTAGGGGCGCTAGGACGACTTTCCTGTGTTTGGCAATCGAATTCCCTGGACAAGTGCTATGAGTCGCAGGATTGCGAGGAGCGATTGCCGATGGCGACCCATCGGCTGTGTTGGTGAGGGGATTACACATGGGAAAGCATGGAAGGTACGTGCTTGCCGCTCTCGTCGTGCTCGGGCTCGTGTTGGTGTTGCCCGGACTGGCTGGTGCGGCAAAGGGCGGAATCAACAAGCCCTGGCTGGGGGCGCAGATCTACTTCGACAAGAACCTGTCGATCGGAGGCAACCAGTCGTGCGCGTCGTGCCACTGGCCCACGGCAGGGTTCAGCGAGCCGGACACGCAGTACCCGGTTTCTGAAGGCTCCATCGACGGACTGTTCGGCGGGCGCAGCTCGCCCAGCGCGGCATACGCCGCGTTCAGCCCGCTGCCGTTCTTCGACGCCAAAGCAGGAACCTGGGTTGGCGGCCAGTTCTGGGACGGCCGCGCACCCGACCTCGTAACCCAAGCGAAGGGTCCGTTCCTGAATCCGGTAGAGATGGCCATGCCCGATGAAGAGTCGGTCGTGAATGCGGTCGCGGACTCGTACTATGCGAACGACTTCCGCGCCGTGTTCGGTCCGAGCGCTCTGTCGACGGTGACTGTGGTCGATACCACGGCTTCGTACCACAACATCGCGGTCGCGATCGCTGCGTTCGAGTCCACCGGCTACTTCAACCGGTTTTCGTCAGATTTCGACGTACTCGGTCCCAACAAGCTCACCGCGCAGCAGCAGGAGGGCTACAAGCTCTTCACCGGCAAGGCGATGTGCGATCTTTGCCATCCCGCCAAGAAGGGTCCGTACGCAGCCGAGCCGCTCTTCACCGACTTCAGCTACGACAACCTCGGGATTCCGGTGAACGAGGAAGTGCATACACTCACCGGCGACCATTCGGTCGACCGCGGGCTTGGCGCGGCGCTGGTTCCGCCGGATCCGATGCACGACGGCAAGTTCCAGGTCCCGACGCTGCGCAACGTGGCCCTCTCGCCGCCCTACGGACACAACGGGTACTTCGCCACGCTCTACGACATCGTCCACTTCTACAACACGCGCGACGTTCCGGGCTCAGCTCCGGGTGGCGGTGACTGGGATCCTCCCGAGGTGACGGCAAACGTCAACACGGCCGAACTGGGCGATCTGGGTCTCACGTCCGCCGAGGAGCTGGCAATCGTCGCGTTCCTCGAGAGTCTCACGGACACGCCGCCGCCGGTGCCGCCGATGAAGCGGCCCGTTGGCGTTCCGGCCCCGACGCCGTAGCGTTCGCTCAGAGAGGATGCGGGGCAGAGGCTAGTTCGAAAGTGACGGGCACATCGGGTCCCGGCTACCACAGCGGGACCCGATTTCGCCCGCACATGCCTACAACCCCCACTGCCGGATCCCGCAGCGGGGAATACACACTGGGTAGCGTTCTTCGAGAACAAGGAGGGGTTTGGGATGGGACACTGGGGTCCGTTCTCGCTTCACGACAAGAATGCGGTTGTGACCGGAGGTGCCATGGGCATCGGCCGAGGGATCGCTGAGAGGCTTGCCGAAGCCGGCGCAAACGTACTCATCGCCGACATGAACGGCGACACGGCCAAGGCCACCGCTGACGAGATCACGCAGAAGGGCGGTGGGCGCGCGACCGCGCTTCAGCTCGACTGCACCGATTCGTGTGCGGGTGAGGAGATCGTCAAGGCGTGCGTCGGCGAGTTCGGCTCGATCGACATCCTGGTCAACAATGCCGGCATCTATCCGCAGGTTCCCATGCTTCAGATGGAAGAAGCACTTTGGGACAAGGTCATGGCCATCAACCTGAAGGGACTCGCGTTCATCGCGAAGGCCGTGGCGGCGAAGATGATCGAGCAGGGCAAGGGCGGCAAGATCGTGAACATCGCCTCTATCGATGGCTTGCACCCTTCGATGGTGGGTCTCGCCGCGTACGATGCATCCAAGGGCGGCGTCGTCATGTTCACGAAGAACTTCGCCTTGGAGATGGGACCGCACCACATCCAGGTCAACGCTATCGCTCCGGGCGGCATCAACACGGAGGGCACGGCAGCTCCGCTCGAAGGTAGTGGAATGACCGAGGAAGAGATGAAGGCGATGATGGACGCCTTCAAAGCCCGGATTCCCGCTGGGCGAATGGGCGTACCGGACGACATCGGCAAGGTCGCGGCGTTCCTCGCTTCGGCAGGCTCTGACTACATGACCGGGGAGATCGTCGTCGTCGACGGCGGAATGCTTCTGTCGTAGAGACAGCCGCTCGATGGGAAGGGTGAGGAGCATTTTCGCCTCGACGGCGGGCGTTGCGATCATGGCATGGTGGGCAGCGACCTGGCTCGTGGCGCTGCCCACCGAATTGCAGCCGGTTCAACGGCAGGCGTCCCATGTGGTCGCAGAGATCCTGATCGCCATCCTGCTACTGATCGGGGCCGGGCTACAAAGGACTGATTCGACGACTGGTCGGCTCGTCATGGCGGCAGCGTTCGGCGGACTGCTCTACGCGTCGGTGAACGTGTTGGGAGACTTCGCCGATCGGCCTGCCATGCTCGCGGTTCTGGTTCTCGCTGCCGCGGCCAGCGTGGCAGCGCTTGCGTCGATGGTTTGGGACTCGCTGAAAGCGCACGCACAGTAGGCGCCGGGCGACCGGTCTTCGGCAAGAAGACGTCGCATGCGGTGTGCGGTCTCGGTTGTACGCCGTAACCTCGTCGTCACCCGAGCGGAGCGCACGACTGCTACAATTGCGGCGGACGTTTCGCGCACGGAAGGAGGCCGCCGCTGGGTCTGACCTGCACGATCAAGCGCCTGGGCTGGTAGCGCACGTTGCGCGCCAGTCGACGAGGAGAGAGTCTATCGAGACATTCGGCGGATGGCTCTCCGGCCGGACCGGGGTCGTGACGGTACCGACAAAGCCTGCGGGTGACCGAAGGTACAAAGCGGTGCCGGACCGGTGTCTCATTCTGTCCAGGGGTCGTCGAAGCACCCCGATTCTCGGCTTGCATTCCCGCCGAGAACCACGTTCGCAGTGCCGCAGACGTGTGCATGCGCGCGTCTGATACTGAAGGGAAACCTGGATTCATGTGCGGAATCGTCGGATACGTTGGACCGCGTCAGGCAAGCGATGTCCTTCTCGGCGGCCTTGCGAGACTGGAGTATCGCGGCTACGACTCGGCGGGTGTCGCCATCATCGCCGACGAGGACTTGAGCGTCGTGCGCAGGGTGGGGAAGCTGGCGAATCTGAAGGATGCGATTGCGGAATCGCCGGTGTCGGGATCGGTGGGCGTCGGGCACACCCGGTGGGCGACGCACGGGCGCCCGACCGAGGACAACGCACACCCTCACGTCGATTGCACGGGCAAAATAGCGGTCGTGCACAACGGCATCATCGAGAACTACGCGGAGCTGCGCGAAGAGCTTGCGCGCACGGGACACATCCTGCGCAGCGAGACGGACACCGAGACGATAGCGCACCTGGTAGAGGGCTACTTCGACGGGGATCTTGCGGACGCGGTGTCGCATGCGGTCAAGCGGCTCGAGGGAAGCTATGCGATTGGTGTCGTCCACCTCGATAACCCGGACACCATCATCGCTGCCAGGAAGGACTCGCCGCTGATCATCGGAGTCGGCAGGGGCGAGAATGTCGTGGCGAGCGACATCCCGGCGGTCCTCGAGTACACCCGCGAGGTAGTCGTCCTGCACGATGGGGACGTCGCGGTCGTCACCGCGGATGGCGTGGTGGTCAGAGACGAGCTGGGAGCCGTGGTCGAGCCCGAGATGATGCACGTCGAGTGGGATCTCGAGGCTGCTGAAAAGGGCGGCTACGAGGATTTCATGCTGAAGGAGATCTTCGAGCAGCCGACGGCGATTCGGGAGACGCTGCGCGGACGCATGGGGCAAGACGGCCAGCTTCAGCTCTCGGAACTCGATATGACCGCCGAAGAGATCTCGGCGATCGACAGGGTGTTCATCGTCGCATGCGGGACCTCATACCACGCGGGCGTCGTCGCGAAGGCTCTCATCGAGGGATGGGCGCGCATACCCGTGGAGGTCGAGGTCTCCAGCGAGTTCAGATACGCCGACCCGATCGTGGACGACGAGACGCTCGTCGTTGCGATCACGCAGTCCGGTGAGACAGCCGATACCCTTGCCGGAGTGCGCGAGGCGCGCGAGCGGGGCGCAAAGGTCATGGCGATCACCAACGTGGTGGGCTCGCGCGTCACGCGCGAGAGCGACGGCGTGGTGTACACACATGCGGGCCCCGAGATCGGAGTCGCGGCCACCAAGACGTTCACCGCTCAGATGGCCGCACTCTACGTCCTCGCGCTCAAGCTGACGCAGGTCAAGGGCATGCTCCCGCAGGAGCGCATCGAGGCGATCTGGGAGGAACTCGTCCGCATCCCCGACATCGTCGAAGCCGTTCTGGAGGATCTGGAGCCGATCGAGCATTGCGCGCAGACCTACAAGGACGTGTGCTCGTCGCTGTTCCTCGGCAGAGGCATCGGGGTGCCTGTGGCGATGGAAGGCGCTCTGAAGCTGAAGGAGATTAGCTACATACACGCCGAAGCGTACGCGGCCGGCGAGATGAAGCATGGCCCGATCGCTCTGATCACCGAGGACGTTCCGGTGGTCGTGGTGGCGACCCAAGGCCATACATACGAGAAGGTGGTAAGCAACATCCAGGAAGTGAGGGCGCGGGGCGCACAGGTCATCGCGGTAGCCACACACGGCGATGACGACATCCGGCGTCACGCCGAGCACGTGCTGCACGTGCCAGCCACTGCAGAGATGCTCACGGCGATTCCCGCCACGGTGCCCCTGCAGTTGCTCGCGTACTATATTGCCAAGCTGCGTGGTTGCAACGTGGACCAACCGCGCAATCTGGCGAAGTCGGTCACGGTGGAGTGAGCGCTGCACGAACGAGCTCGTGGGAGGCGAAGTGATCGGGGGACTGGGCGTCGACATCGTGGAGATCGAGCGCATGAGGACGGCGCTCGAGCGAAAGCCACGCATGAAGGAGCGGCTCTTCTCGGCAGAAGAGAGGGCCTACTGCGACTCTCGAACGAGGCCCGAGATCCACTATGCCATGCGCTTTGCCGCCAAGGAGGCAGTGCTCAAAGCACTCGGCACCGGCTTCGCCGGCATGCGCTTCACCGACGTGGAAGTCATGCGCGACGAGCGTGGACGTCCGTTGCCGAAGCTCTCCGGTCGCGCGGCCGAATACGCCGAGGAATGCGGAGTCGTGGAGATGCACCTGTCCCTGTCGTTCACGCACACGACGGCGGTCGCCTCCGCCGTCGCGATCACCGAGGCTCATCGCCCGAAGCCCAAGCCGGATCCATTCGATCCGATGGCGGAGTTGCGCGCGAGCTTCAAGGAAGCACGAACGATGCTCGACGAGGTCTCTTCGGCAGATGACGGCGATGGTGACGGGCGCGAGGGTGACGCC
>JAOUET010000091.1 GCA_029858605.1 Coriobacteriia bacterium
GCCGTGGCACACATCGCAAAACGCGCGGTCGTTGCCAGTGACTGTCGTCGTGGCCGGGGCCGCCGGTGGCAGAAGCTCGGCCGCGATCAGGGGTGTCGTCTCCGAGCCGTGTGCCGCGTGGCACGCGGAGCACACTACCTGCGTCCCGGTGGCGGGCGCGGTGATCTCCGCCGAGTGGGCCGTCTGCTTCCAGACGTCTATGCCGTCCCAGATCGACTGAGCGCGCGCCAGGTGACACGAGCCGCAGTAGTCGTCACCGCCGTAGAACACGAGACCGCTCTCGGGAGAGGTCGTCGAGTCGGACCTCAAGAGCGCGGCGTACGGGTTCCCATCACCGTCGCGCTCGCTGCCGTGCGCATCGTGACAAGCCGAACACTGCTTCTCCGGCGGGCCATACGCAGACACCTCGGGAGTCATGAGATGCACCGACACGCCGAGGAACGCCGATTCGATGTCGCTACCCGACCCCAGAGCTCCGATGCCGTGACAGACGTAGCACAGCCCGATATCGCCATCCAGGGAGTAGTCGGCCGACAAGAGCGCGGACCCCGTGGTCTCCAAGGATCTCGGATCCTCCCAGCCTGCCTCAGCGGGAGAAACGTGCGCACGGTGACAGATGGCGCAGGCATCGGTCTCGACGTCGGTGATCACGTGAGGCGCGTCTTCGGCCAGTGCCGTCAAGGCGAACGCGAGAACGAGCACTAGTGCGCCGCACGCGACGACCAATACCCTTACCCGAAACGCTATGCCCGAACGGTTTCCGCGCATTTCACTACCGCCGCAACGGACATGCCAGAACCGACGGACGGTACACAAAACCGTCCGTCGGACCAAACATGATCCACGGATGGACCCAATGCACGCTATTCTACCAGGTGGAATATGCCCCTGCACGCGGAAAACCAGCGGAGTCGATTCCGAGAAAGAGTCGTGACTCGTGTCACGCGCACTACTCGAGCGCCAGCGAAGCCTCTTGTTGCGCCCGGCTGCTCACGCTGTTCGTACCTCCGAGAACGTAGCAGCTGATGTTGTGCGCTCGGTGTTCGGCAAGGAAAACTGCTGCCGGCTCGGAAAGACTAGCGGGGACCTGACCTGCGTCGTTAGGACTGGTGACGAGCAGGACGCCCGTGGCGCTGCCGATGAACGCTCCTCCGCTGAGACCGTCTGGTATCTTGCTCACGATCGCGATAGCCTCCTCGGACGCCATGTTCTCGGCGATTGCGTGCCGGGCTATGTCGGCGGCCGTGTCGTGGCGCGTTCTCCCCCACCACCGTTCCGCGCCCAGCTGCCTCTTGACGGTGTCGGAGACGGTGTTTGGGCCTCCTCCGATGATACGGCGCTCGAGGCCGAGCTGCCTGAGAGCCAGCTGTGTGGCCGTGGGGACCTCGTCCCTGCGCACCAGTAGCACCGGCGCTCCCTGCGAGCGCGAGATGGCCGACAGGGCAAGTGCATCGAAGAAGGTCTGGGCATCTGCACCGTTCGCCACGAGAGCCGTCGTTGGGAACTCGCTCGGTCGGACCTCCGCCATCCTGCGCGCGATTGCTGACGCCAGATCGAAGCGGCTGCCCGAGGAGAGCACCCGCTCGCTGGTCGCCCTGCCTCCCCCGACATATGTCTTGATCTCTTCGATGCGCTGGTTGGGGATGGAGACCGGCCCGCCCACCACATGCAAGCGAACGCTACCGTTGGCGTCCGCCATCTGCTTGACGTAGGTCTTGACCTCCGCAGGGGTGCGGTTCGAGCTCACGAGCACCAAAGGCGCGTCGTAGGCCCAGCAAAGCCCTGCGGCTGCAAGAGGGTCAGCAGCGGCGCGATCTTCGCCGGAGGCTATCACTACATCGGCGAGACCGGTCTCAGGAGGATAGTTGGTACGGGCAATGGCCACCGCCGTCGTGTAGCGATCACGTGCGGCTATACGTTGCACGGTGACCTCCATCGACGCGTCGATGTTGTCCACCGTCGTGCCGGAGACTGCGTTCACGTCAGTCGCTGCCTCGATGTCGGCCCAGTCGCCCCAGAACTGCGTACGGTACAGATGTCGTTGCGAGTCGACGAACTGAACGCGATACGAGCGAGTACCCAGACCTGAGAGCGCATAGCTACCGTCTGTCCCCGACAGCGCACTGCGGTGCGCCACCCACTTGCCGAGACCAGAGTCGTACCTCCACGCCTTCACTGTGACGTTGGCGAGTGGGCTGCCCGTGTGTTCGCTCGTCACTCGGCCCGCAACCGAGTCGATCTGCATCAGTTGCGCATCAATGCCAGACGTGGTCGCGCGATCCACGGTAGTCACCAGGTCGGCCGAGTCGATGCCGCCCTTGTCGTCGTAGTACTCCGTCGCGTATGAGGCGTCGAATGCGGTGACGTCCTTGAACTCGAGTGCGTACTCGCCGTCGAACAGATCCTTCAGTCCGTAGCTGCCGTTTGCTGCGGTCTGTGTCCAGGCCTGAACGTACCAATCACCGAGCAAGTCCTTGGAGTAGGCAGTGACCATGATGTCTCCGATGGGGTCACCGCTTGCGTCATCGGTGACGGCCCCCGTGATACTCGGCACGCTTGGTCCCACGCTGATCGAGTAGTTGCCTATCTGAGGCGTCGGAGAGCCGAAGTACGTGTCCGCATCGGTGACTTCCAGGTACACGGCCTCAGTGGTGTCGGCGGTCCACTCGATGCGCGAAAACGGGCCGAAGTAGTCGTCGTTGAACGCGAGCACTGTCGACGTAGTGGTGTCGTAGAGCGTGAGCACGGTGTCCGGGTTGACCCCTCCGTCCGCAGCCGTGCGGATGTCGTACGTGACTCCGAGCGTCGGGACGAAGGAGACCCAGTCGTAGTCGGCTGTCATCGAGCCGTCGGTGGAATATAGCGTGTGCGACTGAGGGGTTCCATCGACGGAGATCGCCTTCGCCTCGCCGGGGGTGCCGTCCGGCTCGTAGGCATCTGGTGCGAGCACTGCGAACAGCACCGCAGGTGCGACTACTAGGAATAGGGCGACGGCCAGCGCCACGCGCAGCGGCGTGCCGTGCGTCGAGAGGCGCTCCAGCATCCCAGTCAAGCGAACCTCAACTCCTCCTAGTTGACCTTCGCCCTGATCGCGCTCACGACCCCCGGGGCGACCGAGTTGATGCCGCCGAACACGTAGCAGGCATCGACGCCGTTGCGGTGCGCGTAGAGCCAGTTGCCGGTGACCGATGTAAGCGACGTGCCCGAGGTGATAAGCAGCACTCCACCCTTTCGGCCAACCATGCTACCACCCGTGAGCGCATCGGGCAGCTTCGCGGCGACGCCCACGACGTTGTCCGACAGCCATCCCTTCTGTATCGCCTTGTTGGCGATGTCGACCGCCGTGTCGTAGCGCGTGGTGCCGTACCACCTGGTCGCACCCAGAGCACTTCTCACCGAGTTCGACACCGTGTTGGGTCCGCCACCTACGACGACGAGGCCGGGTGCGAACTCATCGATCACGCTCTGGGTCGCCTGCGGCACGCTCGTCGCAGACACCAGGAGGATCGGATAGCCATTGCAGGCGGCGATCGGCGACAGGGCGAGCGCGTCGAAGAACTTTGTGGAGTCGGCACCGTTGGCCACCAGCGCGACGTCGGGAGCGGTCCCACCAGACACGTCCTTCATCCTGCGCGCTACGGCGGCAGCCAGATCGTAGCGACCGCCGGTCGACAGGATGCGATCCTTGGTGGTGCCGCCTCCTACTGCGTTCTTGATCTCCTCGTAGCGCCCATCCGGAACGCTCACCGGACCGCCCACGATGTGCACCGCGACGCTACCGTTCTGCGCCTTGATCTCCGCGACGGCCTGCTCGACCTGAGCCGAGACTTCCTTGGAGGAAACGAGGAACAGTGGTGCGTCGTAGGCCCAGCACAAGCCCGAAGCCGACAGCGGGTCGGCGGCAGCGCGGTCTTCGCCGGACGCGATGACGACGTCGGTGACGCCGTCCCACTGGGTGCCGTTTCCGGGGTCTCCGTCCGCATCGAAGCCTACGCGAGCGATGGCCACCGCGGTTGAGTAGCGCGTCTGGTCCGCGACGCGTTCGACCTTGTCCGCCGGAGGCGTCGGTGCCGCGGCGGCTTGAAGCGCCTTGTAGGCGTTGAGCCGCCCGCCGGTCGCGACCTTGCCGGAAAGGGAGCTCTTCGTATCCACGCTGCCCAGAATGAGCGCCTTCGTCTCCAACGCAGTGAGCGACGGGTCGTACGCCTTCAGCAGCGCGGCGACGCCGGAAACGTGAGGCGTCGCCATCGACGTCCCCGAGTTGAAACCGTACGCGTCGTCGTATACGCGAGGCGCTTCTTCCAGCAGCACGTCGTCCACATACATGCCCGCCGACGGTACCGAGTAGTCAGTGCGAAGACGATAGCCGAACCAGACCTGCGGCTCACCGGCATAGTCGCTCAGGTCCGCGTACAGGTAGGGCTGAGTGAAGCCATAGACGCCTGGCGTGGCCGAAAGCGAAGCGAGCGCCCTCCAATCAGTGCCGTTGGTGGACACGATCAGGTCCCACCAGTCGAACCAGGACTCTAGATCCCACCAGTAGTTGGCCCAAACCCTGTAGAAGCGACCTTCAGGAAGGGCAAAGGGCCCGGTTATGACCGTCGCAGTCTCATCGTTGCTGGGGAATAGATGGCTCAGACTCGACGGAGCAGAGAAGAAGTTGCTCGTGTCCCTGATCCATGGGGCGAAGACGTAGTCCGCGGTGTCCCACGCATCGACGGTCGTGAGGTCGTCCTCCCACGTGGTCGTTGAGCTGCCGGGGTCAGCTGTGACCGCGCTCCAGATGTCCTTGCCCGGCGCAGCAAGGTCCACGCTCGTTGCGCCGTAGTTCGAGAAGCTTGCCAGCACATCGTTGTGGTCGGTCGCAGCAACGGCGATGATGTTGTCCGCGTCGTAGCTTGCCGGGTAGTACTCTAGGACGTCATTGTTGTCGCCTATCCGGTCAGGTCCGCCGTTGCCCGCCGCGCAAACGACGAGCGCGTCGGTCGCGGCCATCTCGTCGCGAAGCGCCTGACTGTAGGAACCGCCGCCCCAAGAGCAGCTGATGACGTCCGCGCCCATCAGGTCCGCGTACGCGATGGCAGCTATCTCAGCATCCACATCGCCGTATCCGGATGCGTAGAAAGCCTTCAAGGCCATGATTCGCACTTTCCAGTTGACGCCGGCGACCCCGATTCCGTTGTTCGCCTCGGCGCCTATCGTCCCCGAGCAGTGCGTCCCGTGACCGTTGTCGTCCCGGGGATTGCGGTCTCCGTTGATGAAGTCGTAGCCGTAGATGTCGTCTACGAACGTGTTGCCGTCGTCGTCGACTCCGGGAGTCCCGTTGAGCTCCGCCTCGTTGACCCACATGTTGTCGTCCAGATCCGGGTGGCCGTAGTCGACCCCCGTGTCCACGACCGCGACTATCACTTCCTGCGAGCCCGTGGTGTAGTTCCACGCGGCTGGTGCGTCTATGTCCGCGTCGTCAGTGCCCCCGGTCTGTCCGGTGTTGTGAAGACCCCACAGCTCGGCGAAGTCCGGGTCGGTGGGAATGGAGTCAACCGTTCCGCCCGCTATGCGATGCCGGTAGTTCGGCTCGGCGTACTCCACTTCGGCAAGCGCCTCATACGCTGCAACTGCGTCCTGGACGCTAACGCCGTCTTGAAGCTCGACTATCTCGAGTCCGGGCGTGCGGCCGAGCTTCTTGCCCTTCCTACCGCCGGCCTTCGAGTGCAGCGAGCTCTTCTTCGCGGAAGAGGTGGAGCCCGCATCGCGGAACTTGACGATCACCTCGCCCGGGGCGTAGGGCTGCTCTTGCGCCTCGAGCTCGGCAAGCCCGGCAGGCAACGCGTTGCCAACCGCGTCGGCAACGCTCGAGGCGCGCGGGTCGAGTCTCTTCGCTGAGGTATCACGCGGCACAGCTGCAGCCGCCGACACGGTGCCCAGCATCGCTAGCACGAGCAAGGCGCACAGAGTGTTCTTCGCGATAGGCATCAAGGCCCGCTCTCATCAAGAAGGCATACGTCTAGTGTATCGGCGCTTCGCGCAGCGCACTACATACTGCCGTCACAGACGCGGGCGCCCAGGCGCATCAGTCGATTCTGGCGTTTATCTGCGCAAGCACGGTGGCCGTGACGCTGTTCGGCCCACCGAAGACATAGGTACGCTCGATGTTGCCCTTGTGCGAGGAGAGCCAGTTGCCGGTGGCCGTGGTGAGCGAGGCGCCGTCGGTGAGCAGGAGAACGCCGCCTTCTAGCCCGACCATGGAGCCTCCGGTCAGCGCGTCGGGGAGCTTGGCTGCGATGCCCACCACCGAATCAGAGAGCATAGCTCGCGCTATGGCCTTGTTCGCGATGTCGATGGCAGTATCGTAGCGCGACCGCCCGGACCATCGCTCGGCTCCAAGGGCTTTCCTGACCGACTCGGAGACCGTGTTCGGTCCGCCGCCGACGATGACGGTAGCCGGCCCGATGGCGTTGATGCGCGTCTGGGTCGCCGAAGGGATGCTCGTGGCCGTCACGAGCAGGATCGGGTAGCCGTTGGCCGCGGCTATCGGCGAGAGCGCCAACGCATCGAAGAACTTGGAGGCATCGGCCCCGTTCGCGATCAGCACGGTGTGGGGCTTGCCTTTCAGGCGCTGCATCTCGGCGGCGATCTTGGCGGCCATGTCGTAGCGCCCGCCGGTAGAGAGCAGCCGATCCTTCGTGAGCTTGCTCGCGCCCACGTACGCCGCGATCTCTGAGTAGCGGGCGTCAGGGACGCTCACGGGCCCGCCTACGATGTGGACGGCTACCTTGTCGGGGGCGGCCTGCAGAGCTATCTCCTTGATGGCGGCCTTGACCTCGGTAGGCGTGCTCTTCGCGCTCACGAGGAACAGGGGTGCGTCGTAGGCCCAGCAAAGCCCGCTCGCGGCGAGAGGGTCGGCCGCCGCGCGGTCGTCGCCTGATGCGATCACCACGTGCCTGACGTCGCCCCACTGCGTGCCGTTGTCCGGGTAGCGGTCGGCGTCGAAGCCCTCGCGGGCGATCGCGACGGCGGTCGAGAAGCGCGTGCGGGCGGCGAGCCGCTCGGACGCTCCCGCGAGGACCGTGAACGAGAAAGTCTTGGTGTCCGCAGAGTTGCCGGCCACGTCTTCGGCCCACATGACCAGCGTATGGTTGCCCGGCCCGGTCGTCACCGTCCGAACCAGCGTGCTGGCTGGCCCTGTTGCCGTCTGAATCGCCCCGTCATCGAGGCGCCAGCTCAGCGTCTGCACGCCCGACAGGGCATCCGACGCCGTGACCTCGATGATCGCCAGGCCTGAATACAGCGGCACGCCGTTATCATCCAGTACCGGCTTGGTGAGATCGATTCCGAAGTCGGCGAACCCGTGATTGGACGA
>JAOUET010000092.1 GCA_029858605.1 Coriobacteriia bacterium
TGCCGGGCTACAAGCCCACGTTCAAAGGCCACGCGAAGCAGATCAAGCAGGCCGCGAAGATGATCGCGAAGGCCCGCAAACCGCTGCTCTACGTCGGCGGCGGCGTGATTGCGAGCGGCGCCAGCAAGGAAGTCAAGGAACTCGCGGAACTCATGCAGCTACCGGTCACGACCACGATGATGGGCAAAGGCTGCTTCCCCGAGGACCATCATCTGTGGATTGGCATGCCCGGGATGCACGGGGCGAAGTACACGAACTACACGCTCACCGAGACGGACCTGATCATTGCGATCGGGGTGCGTTTCGACGATCGCGTGACGGGCAAGCTGTCGACGTTCGCGGCCAAGGCGAAGATCATCCACGTGGACATCGACCCCGCCGAGATAGGCAAGAACAAGCCCGCCGACGTGCCGATCGTCGGCGATGCGAAGCACATCCTCGAGGCACTCGTCGCGGAGTTGCGCAAGACGGGAGCCGAACCGAGGACCGATGCGTGGATGCGCGCCATCGACGACTGGCGCAAGCGCTTTCCGTTGCACTACGGGTCCGAGGAAGGCGTTCTCTACCCGCAGTACATCGTGCAGCGGGTCAGCGAGCTGACGCGGGACCGGGAGACCGTCATCGCGACTGAGGTCGGGCAGAACCAGATGTGGGCATGTCAGTTCTACACCCTTCGGGAGCCTCGGTCGTGGATATCGTCGGGAGGCCTCGGCACGATGGGCTTCGGTCTTCCGGCCGCCATCGGCGCGCAAGCGGGCCGTCCCGACGCTCTCGTCATCGACATCGCCGGCGACGGATCGATCCAGATGACCAGCCAGGAGATGGCGACCGCCAAGGTCAACGACCTGCCGGTCAAGGTAGTGCTGCTCAACAACGGCTACCTGGGCATGGTCCGCCAGTGGCAGGAGCTCTTCTACGGCAAGCGGTACGCGTCCTCGGTACTCGAACAAGACGTGCCGGACTACGTGAAACTTGCGGATGCATACGGATGGTTCGGGGTGCGCGTCGAGAAGCCCGGCGACGTGGACGACGCGCTCACGAAGGCGTTCGACCACAAAGGCCCGGCTCTCGTCGATTTTCGTGTCGAGCGCGAGGAGTGCGTGTTCCCGATGGTCGCACCCGGCGGTTCGATCGACGAGATGCTGGGCGGCATTCCCGGATGCCCGGTTTCCGAAATGCTCGACGACGAACTACTCGAGGAGGTGTGGGAGTAGCCATGCAGCACACCATCTCAGTCCTCGTTGAGAACAGGCCCGGCGTGCTGACGCGCGTCGCGTCGCTGTTCGCCAGACGGGGCTTCAACATCGATTCGCTCGCAGTCGGTCCCACCGAGGACCCGACGCTGTCGCGAATGACCATCGTGGTGTCGGCAGAGGACACACCGCTCGAGCAGATAACGAAGCAGCTCCACAAGCTGATCAACGTGATCAAGATCCAGGATCTCGAGCCGTCCTCACGCATCGACCGCGAACTGGTGCTGTTCAAGGTGAACGCGCCGCCCGAGCGACGTCACGAGATCATCGAGACCGTGAACGTGTTTCGGGCCAAGATCGTCGACGTCGGGAAGAACTCCCTTACCATCGAGGCCACAGGTACTTCGGACAAGCTGGAGGCGATCGAAGACCTGCTTCGCGCCTACGGCATAAAGGAACTTGCCAGAACGGGACGGATCGCCCTCGCGAGGGGTTCGAAAGAGAGCTAGGAGGAGGAAGATGGCCACTGTCTACTACGAGAGCGACTGCGATCTTTCGCTGATCAAGGACCGCAAGATCGCGGTCATCGGGTACGGCTCGCAAGGCCATGCCCACGCGCAGAATCTCAACGACTCGGGATGCGACGTGCGAGTCGGTCTTCGCGCGGGCTCCAAGACTTGGGACAGAGTGCGGGAGGACGGTCTCAAGGTCATGACGCCGCGCGAGGCCGCTCAAGAGGCGGACATCGTCATGATGCTCACGCCCGATGAGACCCAGGCTCACATCTACTACTCGGAGATCCACGAGTCCATGACTGAAGGCAAGGCCCTGGCCTTCGCTCACGGTTTCAACATCCACTTCGGCCAGATCGAGGCGCCGGAGGGCGTCGATGTCATCATGATCGCGCCGAAGGGTCCGGGTCATATGGTGCGTCGCGTCTACCTCGAGGGCTCGGGCGTGCCTTGCCTCATCGCCATGCAGCAGGACGCGAGCGGCAAGGCGCGGGAAATCGCGCTGGCTTGGGCTCTCGGCATCGGTGGTGCGCGCGCGGGAGTCATCGAGACGACCTTCGCCGAAGAAGCCGAGACGGATCTCTTCGGCGAGCAGGCCGTGCTCTGTGGCGGGCTGACGCATCTTGCGATGGCAGGCTTCGAGACGCTTGTCGAGGCGGGCTACCAGCCGGAAATCGCGTACTTCGAGTGCCTGCACGAACTCAAGCTCATCGTCGACCTCATGTACGAGGGAGGCATGGCCCAGATGTTCGATTCGATATCGAACACCGCGGAATACGGGGCCTACGCATCCGGCCCGCGCATCATCACGGAAGAGACTCGCGAAGAGATGGCGAGGATTCTTTGGGACATCCAGTCCGGAGAGTTCGCCCGGAACTGGATTCTCGAGAACCGCGCAGGTTCGCCGCACTTCAAGGCGATGCGCAGGATAGTCTCCGAGCACTACGTCGAGGAGGTCGGCAGCGAGCTTCGCGGCATGTTCGCGTGGCTCAAGAAGGACTGACACTTCGCTGTGTGCCCGGCTCGAACACGTGCCGCCGCTCGAGATGCGCGCGGCGCGAAGGAATCTGCATCCACAGGGAGACCCAAGAGATGAAGAAGAAGTATCTGATGACACCGGGGCCCACGCCTGTCCCAGCCGAGGTGCTGCTGACACAGGCCGCGCCGATGATCCACCACCGCACGCCGGACTTTTCGGCTGCGTTCGTGGAGGCGATCGAGGGCCTGAAGTACGTCTTTCAGACCGAGACGAGCGATGCCTTGCTGTTCGCCTCGTCGGGCACGGGCGCGATGGAGTCTTCCATCGCGAACTGCTTCTCGGCAGGCGACACGGTCGTCGTGTGCCGGAACGGCAAGTTCGGCGATCGCATGAAGCAGATCAGCGAGGCGTACGGGCTATCGGTGATCGACCTCGCCTACGAGTGGACGCAAGTCGTCGACCCGGCCGACGTGGCCACCGCGCTCGAGGAGAATCCGGGCGTGCGGGGAGTCATAGTCACTCAATCGGAGACCAGCAGCGGCGTGCTGAACGACGTGAAGACCGTCGGTGCGATCGTGCGGGAGTACCCGGACTGCGTGCTCATCGTCGACTCCATCACCGGCATCGGGGCCGTGGAGTGCAAGGCCGACGACTGGGGTCTCGACGTGGTGATGACGGGCTCGCAGAAGGGTCTGATGCTTCCCCCGGGTCTGGCGGCTCTCACCGTCTCGCAGAAGGCATGGAAGGCATGCGAGAGGTCCAACCTGCCGAAGTTCTACTTCGACTGGAAACGCTACAAGAAGAGCTTCGACAAGCAGACGACGCCCTTCACGCCAGCGGTGTCGCTAGTCCTCGGCCTGAACGAATCGTTGCGGATGATTCGCGAGGAAGGCCTCGAGAACACGATCGCAAGGCACGCGAGGCTCGCCGAGGCGACGCGTCGCGGCTGCGAGGCACTGGGACTCGCGCTCTTCGCGCCTCCTGAGGGTCGCGGCTCCGCCGTTACGCCCGTCTGGGTGCCGGACGGCGTGGACGGCAAGGCGATCGTGAAGATCATGAAGGAGAAGTACGGCGTGACTATCGCCGGCGGTCAGGACGACTATGCCGGTCGCATATTCCGTGTCGGTCACCTCGGCTACTTCGGCGAGTTCGACATCATCACGACTCTCGCCGCACTCGAGATGACGCTGGACGAGCTCGGCTTCCAGTTCGAGAGAGGCGCCGGTATTCGGGCGGCCGAAACCGTCTTCATGGGTGAATAGGAGAAACGATGAAGGTACTCGTCGCGGAGAAGATCGCGGCATCTGGCATCGAGAAGCTCAAGGAGGAGTTCGATGTCGACGTCAAGCTGGACCTATCGCCCGAGCAGCTAGCCGAAGAGATCCCGTCCTACGACGCGCTCATCGTGCGTTCGGCAACCAAGGCGACGCGCGAGATCATCGAAGCCGGAGTGAACCTGAAGATCATCGGTCGCGCCGGGGTCGGCGTCGACAACGTCGACGTGCAGGCAGCAACCGAGCGCGGCATCATCGTCTGCAACGCACCGACGTCGAACACGATGTCGGCAGCCGAGCACACGATGGCGATGATCCTCGCTCAGGCGCGCAACATCCCGCAGGCGGATTCGAGCATGAAGCAGTGCAAGTGGGAGCGCTCGAAGTTCACCGGTGCCGAGCTGTACGAGAAGACGCTCGCGATATTCGGGTTGGGCCGGATCGGGGGGCTCGTGGCCGAACGTGCCCGTGCCTTCGGGATGCGCCTGATCGGGTACGACCCCTACATCTCCGAGGAGAGGGCGGCGTCCATGGGCGTCGAACTCGTGTCGGACATCGACGAGATCCTTGCGCAGGCCGACTTCATCACCGTGCACCTTCCGAAGACCAAGGAGACCATCGGGATGTTCGGCGCCGAGGAGTTCGCGAAGATGAAGGATGGCGTGCGGCTAGTGAACACGGCGCGGGGCGGCATCTATCAAATCGAGGCCTTGGCTGACGCCGTCCGTTCCGGCAAGGTCGCCTCGGCTGCGCTGGACGTGTATGAGGTCGAACCTTGCACGGACTCTCCCCTGGGAGAACTCCCTAACGTGATCCTCACGCCGCACCTCGGGGCAAGCACCTCGGAGGCTCAAGACCGTGCCGGTGAGCAGATCGCCGAATTCGTGGCAGCAGGCTTGCGCGGCGAGATGGTGCCCACTGCCGTGAACATCGCACCCGTGTCACCCGAGGTGCTGGAAGCGGTCGGCCCGTTCATCGGCCTGTGCGAAGACCTCGGCAAGATGATCGCGCAGATGGCGCGCGGAGGCGTCGAATCGATCGAGACCCTGTTCATCGGGCAGTTGGCCGAAACGGATACGCGCATTCTGAAGACCGCGGTACTGAAGGGCATGCTCTCGGTCGTGGGTGCGGAGTCCGTGAATTTCGTGAACGCCGACTACTACGCCGAGCAGCGCGGTATCAGCGTGAGCGAGACAAAGCGTGCGCACACGCACGACTACGTCTCGATGGTCCAGGTCAAGGCGAAGACAGCCGAAGGTCCTGCGGAGATAGGCGCCACGCTCGTGGGCAAGAAGAACGAACCGCGACTGGTGTCTCTGTACGGGTTCGACCTGGACATGCTCCCGTCCGACTACATGTCCTTCTTCCTATACGTGGATCGACCAGGCATGATCGGCAAGGTCGGCACCGTTCTCGGCGCTCGCGAGATCAACATCGCGGCCATGCAGGTCGGGCGCAAGAAGATCGGTGGCAACGCGCTGATGGGGATCAACGTAGACACGCCGGTGCCCGCCGACGTGCTTGCGACGATCGTCGAGGAGGCGGGTATCCAAGACGCCTGGAGCGTCGAGCTGTGAGAGAGAGCCCCACATCCTATCTCTGCGGTCTCGCGGATGCTTCACACGCGCGACTTACGAGGCCGGTGTGCCTGGATGTCCAGGCGCGCCGGCATCTGGCCGCAAGGATTCGCGCAACCTGACGGGGTGAGAAGAGTCATGAATACCGAGAAGGTCCAGATATTCGACACGACGCTTCGCGATGGCGAGCAGTCGCCCGGAGCGTCGATGAACACCGAAGAGAAGCTCGAGATCGCGCGGCAGTTGGTGCGCTTGGGCGTGGACGTGATCGAGGCAGGATTCCCCATATCCAGCCCCGGAGACTTCGAGAGCGTGTCGCGCATCGGGACCGAGGTCGGAGACGCGTGCGTCGTATGCGGTCTCTCCCGTGCCATTCCCGAAGACATCGAAGTCGCGGCCGACGCGCTCAAGACGTCAAAGCGTCCACGCATACACACGGGCATCGGGGTCTCCGACAACCACCTCGAGTACAAGCTGCGCATATCGCGCGACGAAGCCCTCGAGAGGGCGGAGGCGGCCGTGAAGCTCGCGCGCGGGTACGTCGAGGACGTGGAGTTCTATGCGGAGGACGCAGGTAGGGCCGATCCAGAGTTCCTGTACCGCATGATCGAGATAGCGATCAAGGCCGGAGCGACGGTAGTGAACATCCCCGACACGACCGGGTACGCCTACCCGGAGAAGTTTGGCGCGCTGATTGCCGGGCTGATGGAGAACGTCGACGGAATCGAGGACGTCACCGTTTCAGTGCACTGCCACAACGACCTCGGCATGGCCACGGCGAACGCCCTGGCTGGCGTGGCTGCAGGCGCGAGACAGATCGAGTGCACGATCAACGGCATCGGCGAGCGAGCCGGCAACACCGCGCTCGAAGAGGTCGTCATGGCGCTGCGGCAGAGACAGGACGTCTTCGGTGTGGAGACGAACATCAACTCTCGCGAGATAACGCGTGCGTCGCGCCTCGTGTCGGGCATCACAGGAATCGTCGTACAGCCGAACAAGGCCATCGTGGGCGCGAACGCATTCGCGCATTCGAGCGGCATTCACCAGGATGGAGTGCTCAAGGAGCGCTCAACCTACGAGATCATCGACCCGCAAGACGTCGGCGTCGGCGGCTCGAGCATCGTGCTTACGGCCCGCAGCGGGCGCCACGCACTGAGACATCGCCTCGAGGAGCTCGGTTTCGAGTTTGCCGACGAACAGTTCGATGATGTCTACGCCGCCTTCCTCGACCTGGCCGACCGCAAGAAGGAGGTCTACGACGAGGACCTGGAGGCACTTGTCGGAGAGCGCGAGCGCACGCTCGAGGAGGTCTACCACCTGGAGCGCGTCCAGGTTGTCTGCGGCGAGCCGGGCATACCCACCGCGACGGTGGAACTGGTCGACGCCGAGAGTCGGCACCTCGTCGACTCCGGCCACGGCACGGGCCCGGTGGATGCTGTCTATCGCGCCATCAACCGGATAGTCGAGGTGCCGAACGACCTCATCGAGTTCTCGGTGAAGTCCGTCACTCGCGGTATCGACGCGCAGGGCGAGGTGACGATCCGCGTGCGGGCCGACGATGGCCGTGTCTTCACGGGTCGCGGTGCGCACACCGACATCATCGTAGCTTCGGCAAAGGCATACGTGAACGCGCTGAACCGCCTGCTCGTGGAGGTCAAGCAAGCCGTCTCCGAGGAGTTGTGACATGCCTCGACCGATGACTATCACCGAGAAGATCCTGGCGCAGCACGCCGGGCTCGAAGAAGTCGAGCCGGGACAACTCATCAACTGCTCTCTCGACATCGTTCTGGCCAACGACGTGACCGCGCCCATCGCCATCCAAG
>JAOUET010000093.1 GCA_029858605.1 Coriobacteriia bacterium
CGTCCGTCAGCGTGCCGGTGATGGACGGAGTCCTGGGCCCGAGTTGCGCGTCGATGCCCGAGACTTCACTCCCGTAGACCGTGTAGATGGTCTCTGCTCCACCCTGCGTGCTCGAGTCATCCCACCACTCCAGCTCGTAGGGCCAGTCGTCGTCGTATTCGTCACCGAACAGCACGATGATCTCGGCGTTGCCGAGTCCGTGAAACTCGTACTCACCGTTCGCGTCCGTCCACGCCCACCGCGCCGGCCACCAGCCGGCGTCCCAGTAGTACGCCCCGACAAGCACGTTGGCTACCGGGTCACCGGTGCCCGCTTCGGTCACCGTACCGGAGATGCTGGGGGGACTCGGGGTGAGCGATTCGTTGATCGTGGTAGTGGCCCCGGGAGTTATGGCAATCGAGTTCGCGTCATATATGTACGTGTCGTCGTGGTAGTACTCGTCCAGGTAGTAGCCGTCCTCGGTGCTGGGGTCGTGGAACTCGAGTACGTACTCGTCTTCGATCAGGTCGACAAGCGCGTAGCGCCCGTTCGCGTCCGTGAGATCGCTTCCGCGGAAGAAGTACGTCGAGGCCCAATCGTCGTAGTACCACGCCCGCACCTCGATGCCCTCGACAGGCAACCCGTTGGCGGTCGACGTCACCTTGCCCGCTATCTCCGGCGTGACGTCGCGGACAATCAGTTTGTACCAGCCGGTCGCACCGGCATTTGCCGTCACTCTCGCATACCGCTCGCCGCTTGCCTCGGCTACGTAGATCATCTGGCTGTACTTGCTCATCCACTGATCATCGTTCTCGTCGATGGTCTCGAGCCAGCCCCCCATTGGACGTATCAGCTGGAGTATCGTGTCGGGCGACGTATCCGGCTGCGCATTCCACGGAGCGTCGGTCTCGATCACGTACGTGTGCCCCGCAACGACATCGAACCTGATCCAGTCCTCTTCACCCGATGCGTACATCGAATGGAGCTGCGTCGCATCGGGGGTTGTGAGCGTCGCCTGCACGCGGTTGTCGTCGTCCTCGTAGGCGTCGGCCGCCACGGTAGGCGCGAGGAGAACCGCTACTCCGTTGACGGTCGTCGCGCCGTCACAATAGAAGACTCTCCAGCCCTGCTGATAGCCGGCGGGGATGCCGCTATCTACCCAGGCCCGATAGCTGCCGGAGCTGACGTTCGTGAACTGGAAGTAGCCGTCGACATTTGCGACAGCCGATGTCACGAATATCCAGTCCGGCCCGGAGTTCTGATAGAGCTTCACCGTCACTCCCGTGACGCCGCCGCCGGTATCCGCGAACGTTACCCTGCCGTTCACGGTCGCTCCGACAGCAGCGCTAGCCGCTTCTACCTGAACAAGCGTCAGCACAACTGCGCCAAGGAGCACGAGGAAGACGAGAAGGAGCCTTCGAGGGCAGAGCGTGTGCAAGTACGAGTCAGACATCGCAACCCCTTAGAACCGTCCGCATCCCCGAACCCAGCGGGAGTCCCCTGGGTCTGCCTAGGATTGTACCCCCGTGCGGACCAGGGGTGACAGCGGCACGCCGCCGGGCGAGACCGACGAAGAGAGGGTCCCGGCGCGAGTCCGGGACCCTCTTGAGTGGCTCAGTCGTGCTGTCGAGCTACTTCAGCGCCGCGCTGATCGCGGTCCTCACTGCGATTAGAACAGAGTTGGGTCCGCCGAACACGAAGCAGTTCTCGATGTTGCCCTCGTGCTTCTCGAGCCAGACTCTCGTCTCAGGTGTCAACACGTCGCCCTTGGTCAGCAGCAAGACCCCGTTCATGCGCCCGACAAGCGACCCGCCGGTCAGCGCGTCGGGTAGCTTCGCGGCTACGCCAACAACGCGGTCGGACAGCCATCCTTCGCCTATCGCGTTGTTGGCGATCGTGATGGCCGTCGTGTACCGGCTCGAGCCGTACCAGCGCTCGGCCTCTAGGTAGTCCACGACATCTTCGGAGACCGTGTTCGGTCCGCCTCCCACGATTATCCGATCGGGCCACAAGTCCCATATCGCATCATCGGTCGCCAGCGGTATGTCGTCCGCGGACACCAGCAGAATCGGATAGCCGTTCCGCGCCGAAATCGGCGAGAGGGCGAGTGCGTCGAAGAACTTAGTCGAATCCGCACCGTTGGCCACGAGAATGACTTCCGGCGGCTCTTCGGTCACCTCGCCGATGCGATATGCGACGGCCACAGCCAGATCGTAGCGAGATCCGGTGGAGAGGATCCGGTCCTTCTTGAGCTTGCCGCCCGTATACGCGTTCAGTTCGTTGAAGCGCGCGTCCGGCACAGACACCGGACCGCCGACTATGTGGACGTCAACGGTCCCGTTGGCTTGGGTGATCTCTTTTACCGCCAGCTTGACTTCGTCTGAGACGCCTGTTGATGACACTAGGAACAGTGGCGCTTCGTATGCGTAGCAAAGCCCACTTGCCGAGAGCGGATCTGCCGAAGCTCGGTCCTCGCCGCTCGACAGTATGATGTCCGTGACCCCCGGCCAGCTGCCGTCGCCGTCTGGATCGAAGCCTTGCTCCGCGATCTTTACGCTCGTCGAGTAGCGCGTGCGCCCGTACACCGGCTCGCCGGTGTCCGAAGGTGTGTAGTCCGGGGAAAGCCATATGTTCTGCACCAACGAGTCGCCGGTGAACTCTATGACGCCCGTGCTCCACTCGGCGTGGCCTTCGGCCCAAGCAGTGATCTTGTAGTATCCGGGCTCGACATAGAACAGCTCGTACGTTCCGTCAGTGTTCGTCCAGCAGGTGTCCCACCAGCCCCAGTAGCCTTCCCAGCGGGAGAGCTCGATATACGCGTCGTAGATCGGCGCGTTCGTGTTGATGTTCCGAACCGTCCCGTAGATGTCGGGATCGAGGGGCATCATGTCGCAGTCTTGAGTGTACTGACTCGAGCCGTCGGGCTCGAACGGGTCCACGACAATGTCCTGGTAGCCCCAAGCGGAGAAGACCAGCTTGTAGGCGTTGGCGTCAAGGTCGCGGATCTGGTAGAGCCCGTCCCAGTCCGTTTCCGTGACATAGAGCAAGTCCGTGCCGACGTAGAGCTCAACGTTGGCATCGACGGGTTCGCCGGTGAAGACATCCTTCACCAAACCACTCAGTTCTGGCAACGCAACCGCGAGCACAGCGTCAATGTCGGGCACGGGCGTGCCGTCGACCGTGGGGATATCGCTCGCCGTTTCTACGGAGGTCTTGTTGTCCCAGTACTCAGTTGCGTAGTAGTAGTTCCCGTACCCCCAGTAGTCTTCGAAGCCCACGCGGTACGTGCCCGTGCCCAGACCGTACAGCTCGTAGCTGCCATCCCAGTCAGTCCAAGTCCAGGCTATGTCGTACCAGTCGCCGTCAAACTCGTACGCGGCCACGTCGATCTCGCCGAGAGGCTCGTCGTCCTCGTCCGTGACCGTCCCCGTGATGCTGACGACCCCCTCCGTCAACATCGCGTCGATGCCGGTCGTCGGCACTCCAGCCGTGACCGTGACCGTGGTGGCCGATGAGACATCGACTGCATCATCGTAGAACTCAGGCTCGTACCAGCCATCCCCACTGTAGTAGTCCTCGAACCCTACCTTGTAATCGCCGGGCTCGAGACCCCAGACTGCATACTCGCCGAGCTCGTCCGTGTACGAGTATTCGCAGTCATACCAGTCGCTTCCCCCGTACGCCCAAACAGTCACGTCGATCTCTTCAAGGGGGTCTGACGTGGCTGCGTCGCGAACGGTGCCGGTGATACTCATGTTCTCGACAACCGGCGAGAGCGACGCGTCGATGTTCTCCTCGGGTACCAACGGCGTCGGGTATAGATCGGTGGCGTCGTCAATGACGAGGACGTCGTCGTAGAACTCGGCCTGGTAGCCTCCCGCCCAGCCATTCAAGTCCTCAAAGCCGACACGATACCCCCGGTCCGGAAGCAGGTCGTTGTAGTCGAGACCGACCAACTCGTAGTACCCATCGGCGTTGGTATACGCCCACGATGCGGAAACCCAGCTGCTTTCCCCGTCCGCATAGTAGTAGGCAGTGACGTAGACGTCTTCGAGCAGTGCCGACGTGTCTACGTCGCGAACGGTACCGGTGATGCTCGGGCCACCGTCCGCGAGGGACACGTCTATGCCGGTCTTCTGCTCCCCACTGCCAATCGTGACGGTGGCTGCTGATGAGACGTCGGTTGCACCGTCGTAGAACTCACGCGCATACCAGCCGTCCCACCATTGGACGTCCTTGAAGCCGACCTTGTAGTCACCGGGTTCGAGACCGCCTACAAAGTAGTCGCCGTTGCCAGATGTCCACGTCATGGCCTCCCATGTCCCGTCAGACCAGTAGACGTCGACACGTATGTTGGGAATGAACAATCCGGTGGAATCGGCCGTGACATTGCCCGATATGGAGGCCAGCGCGACGGCAATCTCGCCTCCGTCGCCGGGTGCCGCGACCCCGGCCTCGGCCAGTGCCGTTGCAGACAGAGCCAATAGGCAGGCGATTGCCATGGCGGCCAGAACCCCCCAACGCCATCTCGAAACGATGCTCCATCCGCTCATGGCCGAACCCCCTCACGATCCCTGCGCGCGCCGCGCAGTATTCCGAAGTGCGACAAGAGTCCCCGATAGGGGACCCGTCCTGCTTCTAGTCCTCAAGCTTCGTGAGCCACAGCACTCCTACATCACCCTGTTCGCGAACAACCACTGTGCCCGAATAGGTTCCGCCCACCTTCACCTTCTCAACCAGTTCGGGCAGCACCCACAGACTGGCGTTGTAGCCCGTGTAGTCCTTGAACTCTGATGCGTCTCCGTCCTTCGGCTCCGCCTTCACTATCTTGATGATCAGACGACCCCCCTGCTCTCCCCCGGGACCCCAACCGTAGGGCGAGAACGTGTAGCGGAAGGTGGCCGACGTGAAGCCTTCAGGGAGCGTGAGGAGGCCAAGGGTCTTGGGAGGGGGTGCCGTGAGCGTCTCGAGCTCGCTGCCCTCCGGCGCGAGTTCTTGCTCGGCGGGTCCAGCGCCGGGAGGGTGAGTCCCGCCGCTCTCCGAAGCAGCGCCGGCGTCCTCAACGTCCGCCGAATCCAGCTCTCCGGAACCGTCAAAGGGACCGTTCGCCCCTTCGTCGACCCCGCCAGCTGCGGTGGCCTCGGCCGTCAGCGTGGATTCCCCTGATGCGGAATGATCGGACGAATCACCGCGTCGCAATAACGCCGCAGCTACGACGATGGCAACGACGGCGATCGCGACGGCGATGTATAGCCACATACGGGGGGTGAACTTGTGCGACCCCTCAGCTGTGTTCGCAGCCTCAGGCGCATCCTCGTCGCGTCCAGCCTTGCCGTCGTCCATCAAACCCCCGGTGGTTGGAAGAGAGTCGCGAGAGACGTGAAGGAAGAGCATGTCAATCATAATGCTCGCCCGAACTCGCAACAATAGCCGAATCCCCTCGTATCCACGCCCTGAATCCACGCGTAACGAGGCGGCAACGCGCCGATACGGCGCAGCGTCGCGCCTGCCCTGAATGGTAGAATCCGGCGTGTCCCCAGCGGGGGGACCGTGGGAGGCTGTACGGGACGAGGATGGGGCAGCACGAACGTGCCCAACTGCACCTCCCACTGCCAAGTCGACGGAGGTCACATGAAGCAGGTGTTCCTGGGCGGGCCGTCAGGTGTCGTCGTGAAGGACGTCCCGGCTCCCGCGCTGGGCCCCGGCGAGGTTCTCGTGCGGGTGGCGCACTCTCTCATCAGCACGGGGACGGAAGGTGCGGACGTTCGTGGCACCGCCGCCAAGGCCGGATCTCCGCTCGAGCGCGTTCTCCGCGAGCCCGCGCTGGTCGCCAAGGCGGCCAAGAAGCTGGCACGGGACGGCTTCGGCGCCACCGCGGAGGCTGTCGGCGGAAGCGATTCTCGCGATCTGACCCCACTGGGATACAGCGCCGCCGGAATCGTCGTCGAAACGGGATCCGATGTCCGCAATCTCTCCGCGGGCGACCGAGTCACTTGTGGCGGGGGCGGATACGCCAGTCATGCGGAGTTCATCTCCGTTCCCAAGAACCTCGTTGCCCGCATCCCCGAACGTGTCTCGACGGAGCACGCCGCCTTCGTCACGCTGGGTGCTATCGCGATGCAGGGCGTGCGCCGCGCCGAGGCGGGCCTGGGCGATCGAGTGGGCGTTGTGGGCCTCGGCCTTCTCGGCCAACTGGGCGTGCAGCTCGCATCGACCGCAGGATGCCGAGTGATCGCCTTCGACCTCGACGCTGACAGGGTCGCGCTGGCGCGCGAACTGGGTGCCTCCGAAGGCATCGTGTCTGACGAAGCCGATTCGGTGAACGCTGCGGTGGCATTCACGGACGGTGTTGGCCTCGACGCGGTCCTCATCTTCGCGGGCACGAAGAGCAGCGATGTCGTCAACGAGGCGTTCCAGATGACGCGCGAGCGAGGTCGCGTCGTCATCGTCGGTGCCGTCGGCATGGATCTCGAGCGCAAGACGTTCTACGCCCGCGAGCAAGACCTGCTGATCTCGCGCTCCTACGGCCCCGGCCGCTACGACGCGGCATACGAGGAGGGCGGCCAGGACTATCCGGTCGCCTACGTGCGATGGACCGAGAACCGCAACATGGGCGAGGTCCTTCGCCTCATGGCCGACGGCATTCTGCGAATCGACCCGCTCGTCAGCGCCGTCTACCCTATCGAGCAGGCCGAGGAAGCGTATCAGTTCGCTCTCGAAGCTTCCGGTTCTCGCATCGCAACGCTGCTCTCGTACTCGCCCGCGGAGAGGCAGCCTACCGAAGAGGAGGCGATCTCGCGGGTTACCGTTCTGAGGACTGCGCCTGAGCCGAGCACCGACGAGGTACGGTTCGGCATCATCGGGGCCGGCTCGTTCGCTCGAACCTTTCACATCCCGAACCTCGCAAAGATGCCCGGGGGGCGCGTGCTCGCGGTCGCGGGACGTCGCGGACCTTCGGCCACATCTTCGGCAAAGCGCGCGGATGCAGTCTACGCTGCAACCGACCACGCCGAGTTGCTGCGCGACGGCGACATCGACGCCGTGATCATCGCGACACGACACGATTCCCATGCCTCGCTCGCAGCGGAGGCGGCACGCGCTGGCAAGCACGTGTTTGTCGAGAAGCCGCTCGCTCTGACTGCCGAAGACTGCGTCACCGTCGCAGAAGCCGTGGCGGATGCGGGCATCCTGCTGACCGTCGGCTTCAACCGACGCTTCTCGCCCCACGCCCAGCACGTCAAGCGCGTGCTCGATTCGCGTCGCGGACCCAGGCTGATGACCTACCGCGTCAACGCGGGCTTCAAGCCCGCCGATCACTGGGTCTTCGACCCGGTCGAGGGCGGAGGTCGAATCATCGGCGAGGCGTGCCACTTCT